>NZ_JBSFHV010000010.1:211875-277017 GCF_053597235.1 Streptomyces sp. NPDC001493 | reverse complement strand
GGGCGCCCCCCCGCGGGCCGCGTGGCCCCCTCCCGCGGGCGGGGCGGGGTCCCAGGCGCCACGGTCACCGGGCGGCGGACCGGGCTGCTGACCGGCGGTGGTGCGGGGCCTTCCTCCCCGGGCCGCCTTGAGGTAGTTCAGGGAGAAGCCCCCGTCCTGGGTGATGACCTGCCCCGTCGTGTTCTGCAGCCAGGGGCCGGCGAGCAGAGCGATGAGCGTCGTGACCTGGTCCACGGCGAGTGCCGTACGCGTCAGCGCGGCACCTGCCAGGAGTTCACGGGTGCGGTCGGTGTTCGCGGTGCCCAGGGCTCGGACGGCTCCGTCGGTGTCGAGCAGGGAGAAGCTCAGGGCGTTGCAGAGGATGCCGCGTGGGCCGAGTTCGTACGCGAGGTAGCGCATGGTCGCGTTGAGGGCTGCCTTGGTGATGCCGAGGACGTGGTAGTTGGGCAGGGTGAAGCTGTCGCCGGCCGACGACAGGGTGACGATGCGCGGGTTGTCGGACCGTTCCAGGAGGGGTGCCGCGTGGCGGGCCGCCGCGACGAGCGAGTAGGCGCCGGCGGAGAGGGCGTCGTTGAACGCCGTACGGGGAAGTTCGGTGAGCGGTCGGCCGAGGGCCCCGGGAGGCGTGTGGACGAGAGTGTGCACCACGAAGTCGAGGTGTCCCCACGTGTCGGAGATGCGCCGGAAACCGGCAGCGAGCGACTGTTCGTCGTCCCAGTCCAGGGGGAGGTGCAGAGCGCAGTCCAGTTCCGCGGCGAGCGCCGCGCCACGGGCCGCGCGGTGCGGGCGGTAGCTGATGGCCACCTCGGCTCCGAGGCGGCGGAAGTTCTTCGCGCAGTGGTATCCGACGCTGTTCCCGCCCGAGACGCCGATGACGAGACCGCGCCGTCCCGCGAGCAGTGCGGGCATCGCGGGCAGTGCGGGCAGCGTGGGCACTGCGGTCGGTTCGGTCGGTTCGCTCGGTTCAGTCGGTTCGGGGGGCAGTTCAGTCATGGCCGTCCTTCCGTGGATCGTCGTTGCGGGTGTGGGACTCAGGCCGGTCCGAGGGCGGGAACCAGGGGTCGAGCGAGGCGGTGCCGTGTCTCGCCCAGTCGTCCGCCGCGCGCTGGAGGTGGCCCGCGGCCACGGCGGCGGGCACCGGGCCGGTCCACATCGCCAGCCGGGCCACGGCTTCGAGCAGTTTCGCGCGGTCGACTCCCAGGTGGAGCAGCGTGCGGGCGAACATGCCGGCCGGGCCGAAGTACCGCAGCGCGTAGAGCACGCACATGCCGATCAGGTAGTTCTCCTCGACGCTGAGCACCGTGGTGTCGGCTTCCGTCCGGTGACAGTGGTGCAGAGCCTCGCGGAGGCCGGGGTGTTCCACGTGTTCCAGGAACCGGCTGTGCCGCCGGCCCGCGCCGGGGCCGAAGAGCGCGTCGAGGTACGCCTCGGACGCGGCGAGGGGGTCGTCGGGCATGGTGGTGCGACCTTTCGCGCGGGGCCGGTGCTCAGCGGGGCTGCCGCAGGGGCAGCAGGAGGGTCTCCCCGACGACGACGTGCTCCGGCCTGGTGACCAGCCAGTGGATGGTGTCGGCCACGTCGTCGGGGTGCAGCCAGTCGGGCACGTGCTCGGCCAGCCGCGTCCGGGTGCTCTCGAACCCCGGAGCCTTCTGGTGGATGGGGGTGTCGACCAGTCCGAGGGCCACGAGGGACACCTTCGTACGGGTGGTGCTGAGCTCCAGGCGCAGCGATTCGGTGAAGTTCTCCAGCGCGGCCTTGGTCAGCGCGTAGGGGCCGTACCTGGACGCGGGGAGGAACCGTGCGGTGACGGAGGACACGTTCACGATGTGGCCTGCCGCCCCCATGGCGGGCAGGAGCCCCCGCGCGAGGGCGATGCAGGCGAGCAGGTTGGTTTCGAGCAGGGACCGCCAGCGCTCGGTCGGCAGCGTGCTGGGGCGTTCGAAGACGCAGTCGGCGGCGTTGTTCACCAGGATGTCGACGTGGGGGAGCCGTCGGGCGATCTCTTCGGCGCAGCGGTCCGCGGCACCGGGGACGGACAGGTCCGCCAGGAACGGGTGGAAGGACTCTCCCCAGTGCTCCGCGGCTGCGGAGAGCCGGTGCGGATCGCGTGCGATCCCGGCGACGGTCATCCCTTCGGCGAGGAGCCGGCCGGCGAGCGACTGGCCGATGCCCGAGGTGATGCCGGTGACGACCGCGATCCGGTCGCGGGGTTTCTGGGACACGGTGGGTCTCCTCGTGTTCGGGGCCGGTTCACACGGTGTAGAGGGCGGCTGCCGCGTACCAGCCGGTGCCCACGGAGGCCGACAGGATCAGCTGCCCGGGCTTGACGACGCCTCGGGAGACGAAGTGGTCCAGGGCGACCGGGACGGCTGCGGAGGACACATTGCCCACGGTGGAGAAGTTGGTGAGGATCCGCTCGGGCCGGAAGGGCAGACGCCGGCGTACGGCGGTGTGGATTCCGGCGGTCCCGGTGTGCGGGACGAACCAGTCGATGTCGTCGGGCGAGAGGCCGTTGCGTTCCAGGAGCGTGGTGGTCAGGGCGGAGATCGACTCCGCCGCGAGGTCGGCGAGTTGACGCTGCCGCAGGTGGGTGCGTACGTGTCCGTCCTCGCTGACGTCCATGATCCCGTGCTGCTCTCCGTCGGTGGCGAGCTCGTGGTCGAGCAGCGTGCCGCCGCGCCCGGCGTCGCGCTGCAGCACGAAGGCACCCGCGCCGTCGGCGTAGACACGGCTCGCCCTGCTGCCCGGCGCCGCCCTGCGGGAGGTCGTCTCGGAGGCCACGACCAGGGCCCGCCGGTATCTCCCCGTGCGCAGGAGGGAGTCGGTGATCGCCAGGCCGTAGAGGAAGCCCGCGCAGGCGCAGCAGAGGTCGAAGGCGACGGCCCTCTCCGCTCCCAGCAGCGTGGCCAACCGGGGTGCCAGTTCCGGGATGTAGCGGCGACCGGTCCAGTTGGCGAGAACGATCAGGTCGAGGTCGGCCGCCCGGGTGCCGGCCCGGTGCAGCGCCTGTTCGGCCGCCGCCGCGGCCATGCCCGGCACGGTGTCCTGCTCGCCGGCCCAGTGCCGTCGGGTCACCCCGATGCGCTGGGCCTGTGCCTCGGTCAGGGGCGTGTCCAGCGGGGGGAGCATGTCGTCGGTGAGGGGGGTTCCCGGCAGGTGGCTGCCGAAGCCGGTGAGGGAGATCCGGGTCATGGCGTCGTCGTCCTCCGGTCGGGGGTGCGAGGGGCTGTGCCGAGGAGTGGCGCGGAGTCGGTGGGACCGTCGGCGCCCGTCGTCCGCAGCGCGCGCAGGAGCCGCAGTTCCCGTACGGTCGGCGGCGGCCAGGGGAGGTCCGCGGAGCGGTGCGGGAGCGGCTGCCAGCCGCAGCGTTCGTACGCGCGCGGGGCGGCCGGATCGAGGTCGCGCACGGACCAGCCGGCGGGGTGGGCCGTGCCGTCGGGCGCCGGGGTGGCGGGGAGGCCGCGGACGAACGTGGCCGCGTCCGTCACGACATGGGTCACCCGGACCCCGGGCGTCGTCACGTAATCCACCCGGGGCACCATCCGCCGCGGTGTGCAGGGGGTGAGCACGACGACCTCGTCGGCCGCCGAGCCGATGTCGTGGGCCCCGCCCGAACCCACCAGGTGGCGTCCGTCGGCGGTCCGGGTGCTGTTGATGTCGCCGCCGGGGTCGATCTGGGCGGCGCCGACGACGCCCAGACAACGATTGTCCGATCCGCAGGTGAGCGTGGAGAGCACGTCCTCGATGCCCGTGAGCCGGCGGGAACCGGCGACGGCCTCCAGCCCGAGCGGGAAGGCACCGCCCCCGGGCCCGCAGTCGACGTCGTACATCCCCGTCTCGACCATGACCGGCACCTCGGTACCGCGCTCGCTCAGCAGCGTGCGGGCCAGCCGGGCGGCATCGTAGGACTGGCCGATTCCGGCCAGGACGACGCGGTACTTCCGGCGTTCGACCTGGCGGGCGATGACCCGGGCCGCACGGATGATCATCAGTTCGGTGGGTGTGGGAGGGGCCTCGCCCGCCGCCGGAGGCCGGCCGGAGGCCCGCGCGGGCGGAGCGGCGGCGGGGAAGTGCAACGCTGCCAGGCGTGCGGGTCCGACGGCGTCCCGGTAGCCCCGCGGACCCTCGGCCGCGAGGACACGGTCGAGGAAGTGCCGCATACGGTCCGGGGCCCCGGCCGCCTCGCGCCACAGCAGGTAGTGCTCGACGTCGTCCCGGTACCGGGTGGCGGGCATGCCGGCGGGTACGTACAGGGGCTGGGGATGCGCTCCGTACGGCTCCGGGCAGACGGCCAGGACCCGGTGCGGGGGCAGTAGGGACGCGTTGGGCACGGCATCGAGCTCGGCCGGCTCCACCACCCTTTCGACCGTGACCACCGCGCCCCGTACCGCCGCCGCGGCTCCCCAGTGCGCCTCGCCGTACGGAGCGAAGAAGGCGGTGCGGCCGGTCAGGTCACCGAGGGGAGCGTGCAGAAAGGTGATGTCCGGGCGCAGGGCGGCCAGCAGCCCGACGCGGCGACGCGGGTCGGTGGGATCGGCCGGGTCCGGGACGGTGTGGAAGCGGCCCGCGGCGGCGAGTTCCGCCGTGAGGGTCGTCGGCGACTGTGCGGGCACGACGGCGTAGGGGACACCCTGGGCCCCGGCACGGAGGGCCTCGACGTATCCGCGCAGTGACCAGTGCTGGAGCTCCGCACCCTCCCGGACCAGCCGGGAGTACAGGTCGTTGGGGCGTGGCTGGGGATAGTTGTCGCCGAAGAAGCAGGACAGGTAGCGGCGGCCGAGTCCCAGCAGGGCGAGGAGATGGGCGGTGGAGTGGAATCCCGTGGTGCTCAGGACGAACGAGGGCCCGGAATCCCGGTAGTGACGTGCCACCGCCCGGACCGCGGCGTTGGAGCGGCTGGGGGTGGACGCGAAGTGCAGATGGTCCCCCGGAGAGGTGAAGGCGGCGACCGCCTCCGCCAGTGGCATGACGTTCAAGGGAGCTCCTTCAGGTCCCGGCCCGCACGACCCGGCGGGCGGCCGGGCTCAGTAGCGGTAGAGGGCGGCACCACCGTTGATGCCGGCTCCCGCGGCGGGGGAGAGGATCAGATCGCCCCTTCGGACGACCTTGCGTTCGATCTGCTCGGCGAGGCAGGCGGGGATGCTCGCGCTCCCCGAGAACCCCGTGGTGTCGCCGCTCCACAGCACCTTGTCGGCAGGCCACCGCAACTCCTCGGCCAGGCGCCGGACACCGTCCCAGTGCCCCTGGATGGGCAGCAGCCAGTCGACGTCGCCGGGTCCGAGGCCATTGCGGCGCAGCAGCTTCCGCGCACTGGAAGCCATGGCTTCGAGGGTGGCCCGGCCGGCCGCCGCTCCTCGCATCACGAGCGACTCGCCGTCATCACCGAAGGCGATCAGATCGAGTCCCGTGGCGTCGGTGTGCCCCGTGTGGTCCAGAAGCCCGGCTCCCGGCCCGTCGTCCTGCCGGGGGGCTCCGCGGCGCAGCACCATCGCGCCCGCCGCGTCGCCGAGGATGAAGCAGAACGCCGAGCGGTTGCTCTCCGCCACCGCCAGCCGGCTGGTCTGTTCGGCGCACACGATGAGCCCGGCCCGGCGGTTGGGATCGTTCAGCAGTCCGTCCATCACCTGGAGGGCCCGTACGAAGCCCGCGCAGGCACAGGACTTGAGGTCCACACCGACACAGTCCGTACGGCGCAGGGCGTCACGGATGACGAGGGACGAGAGGTCCCCGTTCGCCGGGCGCTCGGCCTCCGGGGGATTGAGGTAGGCCACGGTGGTCGACGACACGGCGAGAACGACGTCGATCTCCTGCCGCAGTTCCCCCGCCCCGAGCGCGCGCTCCACGGCGGTGCGGGCGAGCGTCCAGGTGTTCTCGGCGGGGCCGCACCAGTACCGGTTCCTCATTCGGGTGCTCTCCGCCAGGCCGGCCCGGTCGGGGGGCAGGGGGAAACGGCAGCGCGCGAAGAAGTCGTCGTTGTCGACCCGGTCCTGGGGGTACGCGTGGCCGGTGGAGACGATCTCCAGTGAATGAGTCATGCCCTGGCGGGCGTTGACCCCCTCGGGTCCGCGTACGAGAGGCATGCGTGTTCCTCGGTTCATGTGGGCTCCTCCGTGCAACGGGAGAACAACAGGGCAGAGTTGTGCCCGCCCAGGCCGAACGAGAGGCAGATGCCGTTGCCTCGGGCGGGAGGGAGCGGTTCGTCGTGACCGAACGAGATGTCCGGGTACTCCACGGAACCGCCCGGGGAGTTCGGGCTGCGGACCAACCGCCCGTGATGAAGCATCAGTACGGCTGCCGCGGCGTTGAGCGCTCCGGCCGCTCCCAGCGTGTGGCCGTAGACCGGCTTGGTGGAGATCAGTGGCACCTCGCCGGAGCGGCGCCCGAACACCGTACGCATGAGGCGGATTTCGGAGGCGTCGCTGGCGGCCACGCCGTTTCCGTGACCGACGACGAACCCGATCCCGTCGTCCGGTACGCCCGCCTCGTCCAGCAGCCGGCGGACCACGCGGACGGGGCGTGCCGCGGAGGAGTCCACGTGCGTGGGGTGCCGGCCCGTGTTGCCGTAGGTGTATCCGCGCATCGTCGCCAGGGGCACCGCGCCGCGTCGTTCGGCATGCTCCCGCGCCTCCAGGACCAGCGTGACGGCACCTTCGCCGAAGGCGTTGCCCGAGCCGCCGGTCCACGGACGCACGGCCCGCGCGGGGTTCTCCGACTCGGTGGAACAGAGCCCGGCCTCCTGGTACATCAGATGCAGCGGCGGCACCAGCGCGGCCTCGTGGCCCCCGGCGAAAGCGATGTCCACCGCACCTTCGGCCACCTCCCGACAGGCGTGCCCGAGGGCGACGGGGGACGAGGAGCAGGAGGCGGTGAAGGTCAGTGCCGGCCCTTCGGTGCCGAGGAGGGCGGCGCCGACACCGACTGCCTGTCCCGGTGTGTCCATGGCCAACTCGCGCCGCGTGTAGAGGTCTTGGGCCGCCAGCTGTCCTTCGCTGCGGATGCGCGCGTACCAGGCGGCGAAACTGCCGCGCGAGGTGCCGTCGAACAGGCCCACCCGGTCCGGAGCGAGGGCCACGCCGTTCAGCGCGGCGTCCTCGCGGGCCAGGACGAGGGAGGACAGGTACAGCTGGACGTCACGGGGACAACGGCCGTAGTGCGCCTCGGGGAACTCCCCCAGGTAGCGGCGCGCGTCGAAGTCGCGAATCCGGCCGACCGCGTGGACGGCGGCCTTCCCGGGAGCGGGCTCCAGGGACAACTGGCTTTCTCCCTGGACCAGTTGACGCCACAGTGCGTCTCTGCTGTCACAGCCCGGCAGGACCACGCCGATTCCGGTCACCAGTACGTCACGCATAACTCTCTCCACTGGTTCCGGCACGGTCGGCGAGGGGTGCGCCGGGCCGCGGACCTGCGTCCGGCGCGGACGGGGACGGGGACGGGGACGGGGGAGGGGACGCAGACGGGGGCGGGGACGCGGACGGGAGAGGGGACGGGGGCTGCGGGGCGGGGGTGCGGTCGCGCCCCGTGTCGTCACCCAGCCGCCGCAGCGCCTGCTCCCGGACCCGGCCCCGCTGGATCTTGCCGGTGCCGGTGGCCGGCAGCGAATCGAAGACGATCACGCGGCGGGGGCACTTGTGGGAGGCGAGGCGGGCGCGGCAGAAGTCGAGGAGTTCGTCCGTACGGACGACCTGGCCCGGGGCGGCCACCACGCAGGCCACCGGCCGGTCCAGGCCGTCACCGTCCGGTATCGCCACGGCGGCCGCCTGGTGGACGGAGGGGTGCTGGAGCAGGTGTTCCTCGACCTCGGTGGGCGACACCCAGATCCCACTGCTCTTGATCATGTCGTCCGCGCGGCCCAGGTACCGGTAGGAGCCGTCCTCGGCACGGGTGAAGACGTCCCCGGTGGCGAGCCACTCGCCCCGGAAGACCGCGCGGCTCAGCTCCGAACGCGCCCGGTAACCGGTGGCGGCCGAGGGGGCGTTCACCTCCAGCAGCCCTGCCTGGCCCGGGCTCGCCGGGCCACCGTCCTCGGCGAGGACACGCATCCGGTAGCCGGGGACGGGGGTGCCCACGGAGCCCCGCCGCACGGCGCCGGGACGGTTGGAGAGATAGACGTGCAGCGCTTCGGTGGACCCCAGGCCGTCGATCAGCTCCACACCGAAACGATCCTGGAAGCGCCGGTGCAGAGCGGAGGGAAGCGGTTCACCCGCCGAGACCGCGAGCCGTACGGAGGCGAACGCGTCATCGGGTACGTCCTCGGCGCGCAGCAGAGCCGCGTAGGCCGTGGGAACGCCGAAGAAGACGCTCGGTTCGTCCTCCCGCAGACGCCGCAGGATGCTCGTCGGCGTGGGCCTGTCCGGGCTGAGGACGGCAGCGGCTCCGGCAGCCAGCGGGAGGAGACAAGAGTTGCCGAGGCCGTACGCGAAGAAGAGCTTGGCCACCGAGAAGCAGCGGTCCTCCGGGCCGATGCCGAGCACCCGCTGCCCGAACGACTCCCCGACGTGACGAAGGCTGCCGTGCCGGTGCATCGCGGCCTTGGGGGTACCGGCGGTGCCCGATGTGTACAGCCAGAGGGCGGGGGAGTCCTCGGTGGTGCGGTCGGCGGCGCCGTCGGCGGGCGAGCCCGAGGCCCCGGCGGCCAGCAGGTGCTCCCAGCGCAGCCGGGCCACGCCTCCGGGAGGCTCGACGGGAGCATCGCTCAGCACCACGACCGCGGTGAGATCCGGGGAGGGGGGCAGGAGCGTCAGGGCCTGCTGTGCGGCCCGGGCGCATTCCGGACCCACGAGAAGGAAGCGCGCCCGGGAGTCCCGGAGCGCCGCCGCGAGCTCGTCCCCGGTGCTCATGACGGGGAACGGCACGGCGACGGCTCCGGCACGGATGACCGACAGCAGGGCGGTGAGCAGATCCGGCCCGTCGGCGGCCATGAGCATGACCCGTTCCTCGGGCCGCAGACCGGCGGCGCGCCATCCGGCGGCCGACTCGGCGACCCTTCGGCCGAGTTCGGCGTAACGGACCGGACCGCTCGGGCCGATGACGGCCGGGCGGCCGCCGAGCCCGCGCCCGACCTGGCGGTCCACCAGGTGGGCCGCGGCGTTGAAAACGTCGTGTGTCATGACTTCCTGCCGACGTGGAGAGGCGTCTGCGGGGTGCGTGTGGTGGCGGGGGTGACTTTCATGGCGCGTCTTCCTCATGTGGGCCGCTCCGCCGGACTGCCGGGGAGCGACGGGTGCACGAAATCAGGTGTGTCCGCGGCAGAGCCGCAGGAGCTCCAGTGCGATGCGGGTTCCCGCAGGGCCGAGCCGGTTGTGGAAGCGCTCGACGACCTCCCGCTCGCGGGCGAGGTCGGTGCGGGGCAGGGAGCCCTCCAGGCCGGAGAGCCGGATGCCGCGTGAGACATCACCGCGCGTGGCGACCAGCCCGATGAGTTCGTCGTCCAGCGCGTCGATGAGGCGGCGCTGCCGCGTGATCTGCGCGCTCGCCCGGCGAGCGGCGCGGGACCGGCCGTCCTGGTCCGGCTTCCCGTGGGAACGCCGCTGAGCCCAGTCGTCCAGGGAGTCGAGCAACCGCCCGATGTCCTGCTCGTCGTTGAAGCTGTGGCAGGAGACGCGCACACCGCCCACCCCGGAGATGTAGCGGACCCCCACGGCCACGTCCTGGGACAGGAGATGACGCATGACGGCGATGTCCGGCGGCCCTTGCCCCACGGTGAAGGTCACGATGCCCGACCGGTGGCGGTGGTCCCGGGGGGAGACGACCTGTATCCCCCGGCGGTCCAGTCCCTCGACGAGCTGATCCGTCAGACCGCCTATGTGCTCGGCGATCCGGTGCTGCCCGAGCTCCAGGACGAGCGAGAGACCGGCGGCGAGCCCGATGGCGCCGACGTAGTTGCCGGTGCCTCCGATCTCCCACGCTCGGGCCTCACCCGTGAACTCGAACTCAGGAACCGCCGCGAGTTCGGGTTGCAGGAACGATTCGCCCCAGGTGCGGGCAGGTGGCTGGGCGGCGAAGAATCCAGCGACGGGCCGCCTCATCCTGGCTCGGGTCTTCGGCGAGAGGTAGAGAATTCCTGTACCGAAAGGCGAGTTGAGCCACTTGTGGCCGCCGCAGGCGAGGACGTCCACGGGCGTCTCCCTGACGTTCAGCGGCAAGGCCCCCACGTGCTGAGCCGCATCGACGACCAGCCAGATGTTCCGCTCGCGGCACAACTCCGAAAGGGATTCGAGATCGGCCCGGAAACCGTTGGTCCACTGCACCGAGCTGACGGCGAGTACCCGGACCTCGGGGGACAGGTGCGCGCGTACGGTGTCCGCGGTGATCGTCCCCGCCCGGTGGGGGATGATGCGCAGCCCGACCCCGGCCTTCTCCAACTGGCTCCAGACCGCCCCCATCTGGATGAACTCAAGATCGCACATGAGGACGTGGTCGCCGGCCTGCAGGGGCAGCGCCTGGGCGGCCACGGACAGGCCGTGGGTGGTGCTTTCCACCAGGGCGATGTCCTCGGGTGCGGCGCCGATGAGCCTCGCGGCGAGTGGCCGGGTCGCCGCCCTGTCCTCGTTGAGACGGCCGTGCTGAGCCGTCCCGGAATCGGCCGGACAGAACTGAGTGCGGTGAGCGAAGTCCGACACGGCGCGAACCGCCCGGCGTGGAGCGATTCCCATGCATGCCGTGTCCAGGTAGGACATGCCCTTCAGGGCGGGGAATTCCCTCGCGATCTGCCGGCGGAACTCGTCGGTCACCGGACCTCTCCCTCACTCCGAGCGGATGCGAAAACATGTTCTCTCTTCGAGCATGTTCCGACCGTCGGTCGTGGAGGGGAAGGTGGTACCCGGGAGAGTTCTCCTCTCGATGGGGTGTATTTCGGCGCACCAGAAGTCTTCATATTGTATTACTAATGGTGCGTCCGGAAGATCAAGAATTCCGCGGGAAATCAGGGCGGTTGAGAAGTGCCTCGCCCTCCGGACGACCCTGCGTGCGGAGACCGGACGAAGCGGTGTCGGTCAGTGGCAGAGCCACGACCGTCCGGACCCACCCCCCACGGTCGATGTCAGTGGTGTCGCATACCGTTCACGGGGAGTGCGCGGGCGCGGGTGATCCGCGCGGACGGGGGTGACGGTGTGAGTGACCGTACGGAGTGGCCGGCGGGGCGCGACCGGAACGAGGCGCTGGTCATCAGGACCGACTACCGCGACGACCAGGCATGGGCTGCGGTGAGGGCGGAGCTGACGAGGGACTGGGGCGACGGAGACTTCGAGCCGTACGTCCACGTCGCCGACGCTCCGGAGTGGGCGGACCGCACCTCGGCTCAGCTTCTCTCCGAGGCGACCGAGGACGAGGAGCTGAGCGTGGTGTTTCTCGCCGACCGCGACTCCATGCGCGGCGGACCCGTCACGTTGTTGGCCCTGGCCGTGCTGACCAGAGAAGAGTGTGGCAGCGACGAGGAGTTCGAGGCGGACGGGGGCGAGTTCCGTACCGTACCCGCCGGTGTCCACGAGATACACGCGAACCTGATGATCGCCAATCTGTCCTTCGGCGACTTCAAGGAAGCGGCCGAAGAGGACCCCCAGGGCGTCTTCCGCGGGTTCGCCGTCTGAGCCGACCGGCTCGCCGTCCTCGCGCACCCGCTGTCGCGGGGCGCGCCGTCCGGTGCCGTCCGCGGACGTGCTGTGGGGCCGGTGCGCGTACGCATCGGCCCCACAGTCACCACGCCGGAGTGTGCCGGCTACCGGGTCAGACCAGATCGAACCGGTCGAGGTTCATGACCTTGGTCCAGGCGGCGACGAAGTCCGTCACGAACTTCTGCCGCGCGTCGTCGCTCGCGTAGACCTCCGCGAGGGCACGGAGTTCGGAGTTGGAGCCGAAGACCAGGTCGGCGCGGGTGCCGGTCCACTTGACCTGGCCGCTCGCGTCCCGGGCCTCGAACTCGTCCTGCGCCGACGACGTCGACTTCCAGGTGGTGCCCAGGTCGAGCAGGTTCACGAAGAAGTCGTTGGTCAGCGTGCCCGGGCGGTCGGTGAGGACGCCGTGCTTCGAGCCGCCGGAGTTGGCGCCCAGCACACGCAGACCGCCGACGAGAACGGTGGTCTCCGGGGCGCTCAGCGTCAGCAGGTTGGCCCGGTCGAGGAGCAGGTACTCCGCGGGCAGGCGGCTGCCCTTGCCGGTGTAGTTGCGGAAGCCGTCGTACGCGGGCTCCAGGGCGGCGAAGGACTCGATGTCCGTCTGGTCCTGCGCGGCGTCGACCCGGCCCGCGGTGAACGGCACCTCCACCTCGACGCCGGCGTCCTTGGCCGCCTGCTCGACGGCCGCACCGCCCGCGAGGACGATCAGGTCGGCCAGCGAGACCTGGTTGCCGCCCTTGGCGTTGTGGGACGCCTGTACGCCCTCCAGGACGCGCAGGACCTGAGCCAGCTCGTCCGGGTCGTTCGCCTCCCAGCCGCGCTGCGGCTCCAGACGGACCCGGGCGCCGTTGGCGCCGCCGCGCTTGTCGCTGCCGCGGAAGGACGCGGCCGACGCCCAGGCGGCCGAGACCAGCTGGGCCACCGTCAGATCCGTGGCGAGTACCTGCTCCTTGAGCGAGGCGACGTCCGCGGCGTCCAGCAGCTCACCGGTGCGCGCGGGCAGCGGGTCCTGCCACAGCAGCACCTCGGAGGGAACCTCCGGGCCCAAGTAGCGCTGGATCGGCCCCATGTCACGGTGCGTCAGCTTGTACCAGGCGCGCGCGAAGGCGTCCGCGAACTCCTCCGGGTTCTCGTGGAAGCGGCGCGAGATCTGCTCGTAGGCCGGGTCGAGGCGCAGCGACAGGTCGGTGGTGAGCATCTGCGGCTTCTGCTTCTTCGACGCGTCGTGCGCGTGCGGGATGGTCGCCTCGGCGTCCTTGGCGATCCACTGGTGCGCGCCGGCCGGGGACTTGGTCAGCTCGTACTCGTACGCGAAGAGGTTGTGGAAGAACTCGTTGCCCCACTGCGTCGGGGTGCTGGTCCAGGTCACCTCCAGACCGCTGGTGATGGCGTCCCCGCCCTTGCCCGTCTTGTAGGTGCTGCGCCAGCCGAGGCCCTGCTCCTCCAGCGGGGCGCCCTCGGGGTCCGCGCCGACGCTCTCGGCCGGGCCCGCGCCGTGCGTCTTGCCGAAGGTGTGGCCACCGGCGATGAGGGCGACGGTCTCCTCGTCGTTCATCGCCATCCGGCGGAAGGTCTCGCGGATGTCGCGGGCGGCCGCGATCGGGTCCGGGTTGCCGTTGGGGCCCTCGGGGTTGACGTAGATGAGGCCCATCTGGACCGCGCCGAGCGGGTTCTCCAGCTCACGGTCGCCGGTGTAGCGCTCGTCGTCGAGCCAGGTGGTCTCCGGGCCCCAGTAGACGTCCTCCTCCGACTCCCAGACGTCCTCGCGGCCACCGGCGAAGCCGAAGGTCTCGAAGCCCATGGTCTCCAGGGCGACGTTGCCGGTGAGGATCAGCAGGTCGGCCCAGGACAGCGCCTGGCCGTACTTCTTCTTGACCGGCCAGAGCAGACGGCGGGCCTTGTCCAGGTTGCCGTTGTCCGGCCAGCTGTTCAGCGGGGCGAAGCGCTGCTGACCGGCGCCCGCGCCACCGCGGCCGTCGCTGATGCGGTATGTGCCGGCGCTGTGCCAGGCCATCCGGATCATCAGCGGTCCGTAGTTGCCGAAGTCGGCCGGCCACCAGTCCTGCGAGGTGGTGAGGACCTCGGCGATGTCCCGCTTCACCGCGGGCAGGTCGAGCGCCTGGAACGCGGCCGCGTAGTCGAAGTCCGCACCGAGCGGGTTCGCCACGGCGGGGTTCTTGGCCAGGATCTTCAGGTTGAGGCGGTCCGGCCACCACTGGCGGTTCCCGCCGCCCTGGGTGGGGTGCGGCGCGCGGCCGTGGGCGACGGGGCAGCCGCCCGCCTGTGCCCCGGGCACCTCGGGGATGGCCGTCTCGGGCGAGTCCGGGGTGACGGGATCGAAGACATGCGACTCGTGATTCTCGGTCATGGCAATCCTTCCGGACCCGGCGGGTCGTGGGGGCGCTGAACGGGGAGGAGGAATCGGGCCGTACAGAAGGGGAACGTGGTGTGCCGGGGTTTCTCCGCGGGCCGCCCGGATGCCTCACGGACCACCGGACCGACGGTCCCGGGCGGTGCGACGAGGGCGGTTGCCCGGCCGGCGCTGCGCGCTCGGCCGGCGGATGTGTCCAGCCACGTGTCTCTGCTGCCGTACCGGATTCTTCCTGTCTCTTGGATGTCGCCGGGATCGATCCTACGATGGACTTCGTCCAAGTCAAGAAGTGAGCTAAAACCACAATGGCCGGGGCGTGGCGTCGTCGGATCCTTCCGGAACCCGTGCGCCCCCGCGAAGCGGAGCAGGTGAGACGGGATGAGCGACCTACTCCAACGGCTGCGGGACCGTGGCTGGCGGCTGACCTCGCAGCGGCGCGTCGTCGCGGAGGTTCTCGACGGCGACCACGTACACCTGACGGCGGACGAGGTGCATCTGCGGGCGGCCGCGTGGCTGCCCGAGATCTCCCGCGCGACGGTCTACAACACGCTCGGGGAGCTCGTCGCGCTCGGCGAGGTGCTGGAGGTGTCCACCGTGGGCCGGGCCAAGCGCTACGACCCGAACGCGCACCGCCCCCATCAGCACCTGGTGTGCTCCGGCTGCGGCACGGTCCGCGACGTCCACCCCGGCGGTGATGCCCTCGGCGACCTGCCCGAGGCCGAGCGGTTCGGGTTCGTCGTCGGCTCGGCCGAGATCACCTACCGGGGGCTGTGCCCGGTCTGCGCCTGACCGCGGCGGGATCCCCGCCGGGACGAGGCGGACTACCGCGGGGAACGCAGCACGAGCAGGGTGATCTCGCTGGGGGCGAAGACGCGGAACGGCGGGCCCCAGAAGCCGGTGCCGCGGCTGGTGTAGAGGAGGGTGCGGGTGCCGTGGCGGGAGAGACCGGCGAGGGCCGGCTGGTCGAGGCGGACCAAGTGGTGGAAGGGCCAGATCTGGCCGCCGTGGGTGTGGCCGGAGAGCTGGAGGTCGACGCCGTGGGCTGCCGCCCGGTCGATGAACTTGGGCTGGTGGGCGAGGAGGAGGACGGGGAGGTCGGGGTCGGCGCCGTCGAGGGCTCCGGCGAGGTGGGCGCGGTGGCCCGCCAGCCCTGAGGACTCGGCGGTGACGTCGTCGACGCCGGCGACCACGAGGGTGTCACCGCCGCGTTCGAGCAGCAGATGACGGTTGCGCAGCGGCTCCCAGCCCAGCTCGTCCATCAGGTCGACCCAGCCCTGGGCCTCGCTGTAGTACTCGTGGTTTCCGGTGACGTAGACACGGGCCCGCGTCGCCCGCACCGTGCCCAGCGGGGCGGCCTGGGCGCGACGCTGTTCGGCCGTGCCGTCCGCGATGTCGCCGGTGTGGCAGACCAGGTCGGCCTCCAGGGAGTTCACCGTCTCGCAGACCCGTGCCGACCAGCGGGCGCGGTCGAGGGGTCCGTAGTGGGTGTCGGTGATCAGGGCGACCCGGGTCCCGTCCAGCCCGGCTCCCAGGCGCGGGAGTTCCACGTCGAGCCGGCGTATGCGCGGAACGCGGCGGGCCTCGGCGTACCCCCAGACGAGCAGCACGGCGGTCGTGCCGAGGACGGCCCAGGTGACGACGCGCGCGCGGTCCTGCCCCTCGCCGACGCCTGCCAGGGCCAGCACGAGCCGCAGCAGGACCCCGAGCAGCACGGACCAGGTGAACAGGATCCAGACGCCGCCCAGCAGCGAGTCACCGACGATCGCCGCCCCGTCCCGCCGGCGCCGGCCGTGGCCGTGCACCATCGCGAGCGACATGGTGACCAGGCCGAGGACGAAGAGCGCGGTGCCGGTCAATGTGACGGGGCGCGGCCAGTGCTGACCGGTGTACAGGAGAACCCAGCACGGCACGGCCCACAGCAGGACGGGGGCGATCAGGGGCACGTAGCGCATCACGCGTTGCAGGCGGCTCCGTGGTGGCCCCTGCGCCGCACCTGCGGCGGCGGATCGGGTGTCGCTCGTCTCGGTCATGCTTCTCCTCCTGAGGTCCTGTCCGGCGGATCGCGCCGTGGCGGAGCCGGGTGGTGGCCACGGCGCGGTCGCCGTACCCATCCGCCCCGGCCCCACATGATCCCGCCGCCCACGTCTGATTCCGTGCTCCGGCCTCAACCGCCGGAGCCCCGTGGAGAACCCATTCTCCGCAGTCGCAGAAAGGGGCCGGCGTCGGAGGTCCGGGAAGCGGTCACGCCGGGATACCCATAGCCGCGAACAAGGCCTGCAGGGTGAGCGTGGGCAGGTTTTGGAGCGCGGCCCGCCTCGCTTCGTCGAAGAACTGGCGCAGCCTGCCCGGCTCCGGCACCGTGGACGTGAGCTCGCGCTCAAGGGCCTCGACGCTGTCCGTGATGCGGGCGCGCGCCGTGTCGGTGATGTCGGCGCTGTTCGCGACGGAAAGAAGCTCACGGGCGAACCGCGCGAGCTCGCCGTGGTCATGGCCGAACGTGTTGTGCTGCGTGTTGTGATTACCGACCTGCGTGGGCCCGTTGAAGGTGAAGGTCACCTGCTGTGCGTGTTGCTCGGACACGAAGTTCCTGACGTCGAGGGGGCTGCGCTCGCCGCATCGCATACCGAGAACGGTGAGCTCGAAGGTGGGGTCCTTGACCGCACCCCGTGGTGCCGAACCGATGTGGCGCCGGACGGCGAGACCGGCCTTGACGAGGTATTCCGCCGCGCGTTCGATCTCGGTGATGTCAAGGCGGCTGTCGTCCAGGGCGGCTCGCGGGGAGAGCGCGAAGGCGGCGACACTGACGCGGCATACCGGGAAGTCGTCCATGGCGGCAGCGACCAGACCGTTCATCGCGGCGTTCGTACGGGCTACAGGGCCGCTGCTCCGTCGGATGAGCTCCTCGGCCCGGTCGATGCCCCGGACCGTGAGCGCCGAGCTGGTTCGGGTGTCCGCCTCCCCGAACACCTTCACGTACCCCTGCCTCTCCAACCACCTGACGAGCGTGTGGAGTTCCTCCTCCCTCAGGTAGCTCCACCCAGGGGTGCCGAGGGGGTCGAGCTCTCGCCCGATGATCCCCTTGGCCTCGGTGTGCAGCCAGACCAGTAGGTCGTCCGCCTTCGGCTCCATCGTCACGTCACGATCGTAGGCGCGGGCCCCGACCGGTCAGGGGAGTACACGATCGGGTCATCGGATGAGGAGGTTCGGCGGCACCCGTAGGTGGACCACGGTGATGTCGCAGACGGCGGCGACCGCTTCGGGGGCGAGCCGGGCCAGGGCGGGAAGCGCGAAATGCCAGCCGGGGGTGGTGAGGGCCTGGTGGAGGGGCTCCATGGCCGCAGCGTTGGCGGGAGGGATCGTCGAGGTCGCCTTCAGGGCCAGGTGCTGGATGGTGCGGGTGAAGAAGTCCGTTCCGATCGGGTCGGGGACCGGGCAGGGAGGGGAGAGGACGCGGGCGAGGTGTGACGCCACCGCGCTCAGTGCCGCCGCTCGCTGGTGCGGGGCGGCAGGCAGCGCCGCCACCCGCTGGGCTGTCGCGGTGTCGTGCAGGGCCGCGTGGAGTAGGGCCAGTGCGGCGGTGGGGAAGTGCCGGGTTCCGCGATTGGACATGTCACCTGTCAGCCAGTCCAGTTGACGACCGGGGACCTCTCCCGACTCGATGCGCAGGAAGGCGTGCACGAGTACTTCTTCGGGAACCCAGGAGTGCGGGCTGCTCCGTGACGCCTGCTCGCGCGCCTCCTCCATGATCGCATCGAAGGACGTCCGGTGTTCGGGCGGCAGGTGGACGGTGGCGGGGAGCAGTTCCGCCAGCGAGGTCAGCAGTCCCTGGCTTCGGGGAGTGCGCAGAGAGGCGACCAGTCGCTTCAGCAGGGGCAGGATCAGTTCGCCCGCCGCTTCGGGAGCGAACTCCGCGAGCTCTGCGGCGACAGCGATGCGCACGGTCCGGTCGGTCTTGCGCCAGGCGGCCCGCCTGTCGGCGCTCTCAGGTTTCCCGTGTCGCGCGATGAGGTCCAAGGCCGACTCCACCTCACCTGCGGAGGCCAACGCCTGTGCGGCGTACGGCCAGTTCGCGTCGGAAGCGGACGGCTCGGCTGCCGCACGGGATGCCGCCCGCGCATGACGGCGCGCCTCGGCCGACTGGGGCGAGCCCCTACCGGCCAGGGCCATGGCTGCGTGTACGCGCACCCGGTCGGCCGGGTCTCGCACGAGGCCGAGCAGCGACGCGACCTCTGTGGAACGGCCGGAACGGACGACTGCGGCCGCCAGGTCCGGCAGCCACACGGGACTGCGCCCCTCGGCGGAGCCGACCACGGGCAGGAGCGCCAGGGCTTGCGCCAGCTGGTGTTCCGCCTCGTTGTCGGCGCCCTGTTCGGCCAAACGGAGGGCGTGGCCGGCGATTCCGGTGGCCTCGGCGAGGGCGCGGTCCTCGTCCTCGCCGAGGGAGGGGCGTCCCGGTCGGTCCGGCGGTTCCGGGGGGAGGGCGCCTTGCCCGAGCTCCAGCACGCGGTCGGCTTCTTCCGGTGAAGTGCCGACATCGGCGAGGGCCTGGGAGAACACGGTGAGCGTATGCCGGAAGCCGAACTCGACATGGAACGCATCCGTCGTCGAAAGCGGTGCGGCATTCGCCCGCAGCACGTGCTCGATGTACCGGCATGCCGAGGCTACGAGTCGCTCGGCCTGCTCCGGTCGGGACCCCGCCACCATAGAGGCGGCGGCCGCGACGACGGCGACCTTCTCCAGTGCGGGACAGGCCTCCCACACCTCCGTCGCGTGCGCCAGGACGCGGTGGTGGAGGCGGTCGGTGCGGTCGGGGGCCGTGGATGCCACCGTCTGCCAGAGCTGGATGGCGCCGGCAGCGGCGGCGCCTTCGGCCGGGTCTTCGGCGGCGAGCGTCTCGGCCTGCTCCTCCAACTCGTCCAGAAGCTCAGCCGCTTCCTCCGGGCGGTCCGGTGCCAGCAGGAGGGCAGCCCGCGCCCATGCCTCGTTACGGGCCGAACTCGTGCCCTTCGTGGAATGGAGCAGGGTGAGACCGTCCTCGTACCGGCTCCGGACGCCTGGGAACTCGGAAGCGGGCCGGTCGTACGCGGCGGCGCTCCGCCGGACGGAGGCGGTGGCATCCTGGGCCCGGGGTGAGGCCGGCACCCGGGACGCCTCCAGCAGGACGAGGGCAGCCTCCACCGCTGCTGCCTCCGCTTCGTCGGTGGCGTGGCCGAGCCGGTCCGCCTCCCGCAGCGCCGCTCGTGCCCACTCGCCCGCATCGCGGGCCGTGGCAGCGGCCTGTTCGTCGCCCATGGCCAGCAGTACGCGAGCCACGCCGGCCAGGTTCGACGCCTTGTCGACGGCGCTCCCCGACGCCCCCGCCAGAGCACGGGCCCGGGGCGTGTCGCCGAGTCGGGCGATGGTCTGCGCCACGGGGGCGGGCAGTGGCCGCACGTGCGGCGACAGCATTTCCCGGGAAGCGGCCGCTGCGGCTGCCGTGGCCCGGCCCAGTTCGGGCCACGGGTCCGTGACGGATGGAGCGATCATGTCGAGTTCGGCGAGCGCGACGTCGGGCCCGGAGCGTTGCACGAGGCGGAGTTGGCGCTGGGGGTCGAGGATCAGGGCCGTGAGCCGCTCCACCTCCCCGCTGTCGCGCAGGAGACGGGCGTAGCCGGTGAGGAGGTAGTTCGGGGTGTTCTCGGGCCAGCCTTCGGCCCGGTACTTCCTGGCCCAGCGGTGCAGGTCGAGGGCGCGTTCCTTGATGAAGGGTTCTCCCAGTTCCGCGCGCGCGGTGACCAGGAGCGTGTCGTGGGCCAGTACGAACGTCTGCCGCGCGGCCTCCGCCTCCAACTCCGCCCGTACGTCCAGGGGAAGGAGGCCGGTGCGGGTGGGGGTGAAGGAGCGCCCGGCCACGGTGCGGAGCCTGTCGTGAACGACGTGTGGCTCAATGCCGAGAAGTTCGCCCAGGTCCGCGCCGGTGAGGCCGCCTCGCGCCGCCACGAGCAGCCCCAGCAGTCGGTGGCCGATACCCCGATCGTCGAGCAGGAGGCGCAGTTCTGCCGTGGCGGTGTCCCGGGTGTGCCGTGCCGCGGGAGAGGAGGTCAGCCGCCGGACGATGGCGGGGTCCCGCAGCGGGTGGTCGGACACCAACCCTTCCGGAAGGCGCGGGTTGGGGCGTCCGGCGACAATGATCCGCATGCCGTTCGGGGGGACCTTCGGCAACAGCCCGGCGATGCCCGAATCCTTCGGGCCGACGTCCGCGTCCTCGTCGAGCCCGTCGACGATCAGCACCAGGCGCCGATCACGCCCCTCGCACGCACCAGCCGCGGCCGCATACAGCGGGCCGAGATCCTGCTTGTCCCGGTCCACCGCGGGGAGTCTGCCCCCCACCGCGGCGGCCAGCTGCTTCGCAACCGCCCGTACGAAATCATCACGCCGGTCGGTGCCCAGGCGCCCAGAGACGACGTAATGCGCGACATCCACCCCGGCGGGCAGCTCCCGAACGACGAACCAGGCCATCAGGGCGGTCTTCCCTGCCCAGTGCCCCGCCTGCCACCACACGTAGTCGGGGGCACCGTCGGGAGCCTTCACGAAGGCTGCCAGGTCGGCGGCCTCCGTCTCCCGTCCCACGAACTCGCGTGGGACGACATCGAGGAGTGCCCGGGACGGCCCGCCCAGCAGACGTCCCCTGGAGGCCGCGCCGATGCGAGAACCACGGCCGCCTTGGGCGTCCTTGCTGACCGCCTGCGCCGCGCTCAATCGACGGCCCCAAGCGCCCTCGGACACCCCGAGGTGGACCGGCGAACGAATCGACGCGCGGTCCTCCAAGTACGGGATCAGCACCCGCATGACGTACTCGACGTGGCGTTGCTGCTGCGGCGGCCTCTTGAGGAACCAGTCGCTGAGAGTCTGCTTGGTCACCTGGAAACCGTGCCGCTCGGCGTGGAGTACCAGGCGTCCGTACCCCAACTCCGCGTGACCGCCCGCGGATTCGTACAACGCCTTCAGGTCGCTCATGAACGTCGGAACCTCTCCGACACCGTCTCGTTCGCCGTCTGCGGAAGACTTCTCCGGACACATCTTCATTTCCCCTCTGACCTGCACATATATCGTTGATCCGCTGCTTCGGACATCGCCGGACGGGGCTCCGAAGCCGGATACCTGTGGAACCGCGCCCGGCGGAGAAGACCACCGGGCGGAGAACCGAGGGGATCCCCGTGTCCGTTCTGTCGAATGTCCTGGAGTCCGTGTTCCAGGAGGCCGCCACGCTTTCCGCCGCCACCGGCCTCGCCTACGCCGGGGCCGTGGTGACGGTCGCGGCCTCCTCCGTCCTCTTCCGTGACCCGCAGCGCCGGCGCGACGCCCGGACGACGCTGGCGATCCTGATGAGGCGTCACGGGAAGCGGTGATACCGCCCCCGGCCTGGTCCGGGCGTGGCCGCAGGGCCTACTCTCGGCCACTGTTGGGGTTTCCCGCGTGCGGGGATGTGGTTCACCGGCGCGGCTCACCCGGAACGACGACCGGTGGTGGTGACGCCGGACGTGTCGTTCGCACCGTCGAGTGGGGCCGGATCTGATCCCGTCCCCACTCGACGCTCGGCGCGCACTCGACGTTCGGCTGCCGCCGAGGCCCCTCAGCGGGCGAGGACCAGTCCGCAGCTGTAGGCGCGGGCGTGGCCGAGGCCGTTCGAGAGGACTCCCACGAGGGTTTCCGGGTCGGTGACGGTGAGGGAGCCGCGGATCTCGGCGCGGCCGATCCGGACCGGCTTGTTCCGGTGGGCGCTCGACACGGTCGGCAGCATGCGGATCCCCAGGGTGCCGGGGTCGGCGGTGGCACCGATGCGGGCGAGGCCGTCCTCGGCGTTCGCCGGCTCCCCGTCGGCCTGGAGACGACGCGCGAACCAGCCCTTCACGTGCTCCGGCGTGGTGTGCACGGTACGCGCTCCCCGGGCCTTCTCCGAGGCGGGTCTGCCCGAGGGCCTGCTGCGGGTCGGGTTGACGACCGTGCGGAAACCGAAGACCTCGCCCGCCTTGAAGGTCCGGTCGACGGTGATGAGATGCGGGGCGGCGATGAAGGCTTCGCGAGGCAAACGGGTCCAGTCGCCCGGGATCCTGGACTGCACGACCAGGACGAGTGCCGCCGCCTTGAAGTCGACCGACCATGTTGACAGGACGCCCATCTGCGCGCGGGCCTGGAGATCACCGTCCTCGACCCAGCCGCGGAAACCGCTCATGACGGTGCGGTGCATCTCCTGGGCGTCGGCCAGGGATTTGGCTACCAGAGGGTGACGGGCGTTCAGCGAGAGGACGGAGTGGGTGGCGACGAAGCGGGCCGTCGAGGCCCGGGTGCTGTTCACGGGATGATGTCCCATCCGGTTGCGGTCGGCGCGATGGTGACGCGCGTACGGGTCTCCCAGCGCGTGATGTGAGCCCGGTGCGCCGGATCGAAGGTGACCGGCTGGTCGTTCACCTGCAAGGCACCGCGAGCGCCCGACGGCGCCTGGATCCACGCCCAGGGGCGCCGGCCCGAGTCCTCGGGGCCGTCCGGACCGGGGAGCAGGAGCTTGGCGGCGAACGCGGAGGCGATCGTGCCGGGCACGATTTCCGCGGCCAGGGTGCCGGAGGGCGGGCAGGACTTCCGGCCGAGCCACAGCAGTCGCTTCGGGTGCTCCAAGGCGTACGAGACCTCCTCCAGCAGCGCCCGGTCCCGGTGTTCGAGTCCGACGACGAACGCCGCGTCCGACAGGTACCAGCGCTCGGTGATCATCGCCATGCGCGACAGCTCGGCCGAGACGAGAGTCCCGGAGACGGGGTCGGCCGTGATCTTCTTCGGTGCGCCGTACCAGCCGGCCAGCTCGTGGTGTCCAAAGCCCGGCCCTTCGGCCGCTTCCATACTGGAGGCGACGGCCGCGGCACGCCTGTGGTCGGTGATGACGTCCCGGGGGCGCAGGGGGAACCGGCCGGCGCCGACCGTGTGGTAGTCGCGCACGGGGGTGCCCGGGTGGTCGGCGCGGACGCCGAAGACGACCTCGGCGAGGTCGTCCACGGGGTCCGTACGCTCCCGGCCGAGGGCCGCCGCGCACAGGCCCACGACCGCCGACTTGGTCGGGCGGGCGTGTGTGTCGCGGTGGGCGAACCGGGACGCCACCCCCCAGGACTGCAAGGGGGCGGCGAGCCGCACGAGCAGCACGTGCGTGGTCACGCCGTCAGCTCCTCGGAGGAGTCCACGACCACGGCTCCGATGTCCTCCAGGGTGCCGAGGAGCTCGTCGATCCCCGGGTCGTAGGTGAGGACGTGCGCGGCCTTGATGTCGGGGCGGCGCCGGCTGACGAACGCGTGGTGCTTCAGCAGCCGCTTGACCGCGGCCGGACCGGCGGGGCCCTCGCCGTCCTTGTCCAGAGGGTTCTCGTCGATGGGGGTCTGGAAGGCGGCCGCGTAGTTGTACGGGCGCTCGCCCTCGAAGGCGAGGACCAGGGCAGGGAGCGAACCGGTGGAGGCGGTCGAGTTCTTCTTCGCTTCGGGGAAGGCGTCGACGAAGGCGGTGACGAATTCCGCCTCGGCCGCGACGGACGCCTCCTCGGCCTCCTGGGCGGTCATCCCGGCCGCCTGGAGGTTCCTGCGCAGCTTCACGCGGTCCAGGACCGCGTGCCGGTAGAAGGTACCGGTGATCAGGGACTGGTATCCGGTCATACCGGCGCCCACGTCGTCCGCCGCGTCGAGGAAGTCCAGCGCGTTGGCCTTGCGGTCGAGCTTCGCGTCGTCGGCGGCGGCGTAGAAGTCGTCGACCTGCTCTGCCTCGTGCACCGTGAAGGCGTGGCTGCTCTGGACGGCGCCGTCGACGTTCGGGGAGTCCGCGATCTCGGCGAGGAAGCGTCCGTAGAGGGCGATGTCGATGGCGTCGCGCGGGGCGAGCGCGGTGAGGACCGCAGCCCGGGTCGCGCCCGGAACCGCGGGGAGTTTGGTCTCGGCGGCCTCGTCCGTGACCGGCTCCTCCGGTGCGACGCCTCTGCGGGAGCCCTTCTTCGCCTTGGCCGCGGCTGCTGCCGTCGACTGCGCTGCCACGTACTCCTCGGTCCAGGGCCGGAGGGTCTCGGCCTGCTCGGCGATGTGGGCGGCGATGCGTACGCCGGCGTCCGCGGGGGCGAACAGCAGTACCTTCGTCAGGTTCGCGACGGTCTTCTTGGCGGGGTCCCCGAACTTCAGGCCGGTGGCCTCGATGACGGCTCGTGCGGTGCGGATGGCTTCGTCCGCCTCCCAGCCGTGCCGTGAGGTGAGTGCGCGGGAGGTGGTCAGCGCCCATTCACGGGTCCGGATCCCGGTGCTGCGGCCGGCCAGGGCGCCGATGCCCGCGTTGGCGCGGTTCCGGGTGTGGACGCGCTCGGCCCTGCGCCGCGCCTGACTGGTGATCATGTGCCGTTCGGTGCCCCCGTAGACGATCGACTTGGGCGCTCCGTTCTCGTCGCGCACGGGGAGGACGGCCACCAGGGTCTCCAGGAGGTGCAGGGAGAGGAACTGGTTGCCGGTGGTCGGGACGTTGCTGGTCACGTGGTGGAGTCCTTCGGGAGAATGGCGGCGGCGGTCGACGGCGCGGGCCGGGTGGAGGCCGACCGGGCGGGAGGCAGGTGGAAGGCCGCACCCCATTCGTACGGAACGCGGGCCTTGCGGTCGTGCCAGTGGTTCAGGTCGTCGACGAGCCGGGCCCACGACGGCGGCTGCTGTTCGCAGGCCCGCAGCCGTGCGACGGCGTGCTGCAGATGCCGCCACGGAATGCGGCGGCTGGACACGATGCGGTCGACCAGTCGAGCCGCGCCCGGATCGTCTGGTCCGCGCCCGGTTCCGCCGCCGATGCGACGGGCGGCCTCGCCGAGACTGCCGTACCCGAAGGCGGGTTTCGACCGCCCCTGGTGATAGACCGCGAAGAGGAAGGCGACCTGGCCGTAGACCTCGTGCTGAGCCTCGGTCGGGCTGTACCACAGGGCCCGGAAGTGGGTTTTCCGGTGGACGCGGGGCCGCCGGAGTTCGGCGAGGCTCGCGTAGTCGTTGTTGTGGACGAGGCCGGCGAGCCAGGCGGTGAGCGCGGCGCTGTTCTCGCTGACGCCGGGGTCCGTGGCGGTGGTCGTCATGAGGTCTCCCCTCGGAGTTCGGCCGGGGACTTCGGCGAGGCCAGCTCGTCGTCGAACCGTCTCAGGGCGGCTGCACGGGTCTTCGCCCCCTGTGAGTTCATCGGCAGCGGGTCGAGGCATTCGGTGAGGAATCCGCGGGCGGCGGTGGCGATCGTGACCGTGTACTCCCGAAGGGAGTCCTGGACGTCCTCTCCCAGGGTGGTTTCCTCCATCAGCAGATCGAACGCCTCCCGCGTCGCCGCCCAGTGCCGGCCACGGGCGTCGAAGCGTGCGATCTGGGCCGCCTTGTCGGTCGGTTTGGGGTTCGGGTACGCCGCCGTCCAAGCCGTGTACGCCGCCCGGGACAGGGCGGCGGCCACGAACTCCGCGATGTCGGAGCCGCGGTAGGAGGCCAGGTACAGCCTGGCCTCCAGGCCGGGAGCGAACGGAAAGGTCCCGTCGACCCATGCGACGGCCGTGGTCTGCTTGGACACGAGCCCGACCGTCCACAGTTCGATGCGTCGAGCGGGCTGCTGCCCGGGCTCCGGAGCGACGTCCTCGGCGGGGAAGAGAGCGAGCCTCCGGTACAGAGTGTCTCCGTCGTTCCTGCCCGCCTCGGAACGCGCCTCGGCCACGGCTGCGTAGAGGCCGTGCGCCTGCCGCCAGACGGCCCGGGTCGCCGATGCCCACAGCGGCTTGGTGGTGCCGTCGGCCTTCTTGGCGTACACCGCGTCCTGGAGGTGCTCGTCCGACAGCGCGAGCAGCTCGCCCGCGCCGAGCAGCACCCGGTCCACGTGATTCCCCGTACGGGTCGGACGGAGCAGGACCGACCGGCCCAGATAGCTGTGCAGGTCGGCCGGGCCGGTGACCGGGCGGCCGTTCGGTTTGGCCTTGAACCCCCGACGCTCCTGGCCGGCGGTCCAGGTGCGGTTCAGGTTCCCCGGCGGACCGGGGACCGGCGCCAGGTTGAGGCGGAGTGTCTCGCCGAGAGTGGCCCCCAGCGCGAGGACCCTGATCCTGGTGCCGAGGCGGGTGGCGGCGAGGTTGGTGACGGCGGCGCCGAGCGTCTCCTTGCCGGAGATCCTGGCGCGTCCGGCCGGAGCGTACACGTGCTGGGTGAGCATGGCCCGGAAAGCCTGGGCGACGGGGAGCGGGTCGGGATGCTCCAGGTGGTGATGGTCGAAGAACTGGTTGTAGTCCCCGACCCGCTCGATCACCAACTGTGCAGGTCCGGAACCGTGTTCATCGAGAAACGGCGCGAGCAGGGAGTTCTGCCCGAGGGGCTCCACGGGATGGAAGAGGTCCCAGACCTCGCCCTCGGGGCGGTGGGCGAGCCAGTCGGCGGCGGGTCTGAGCGCGTCCTTCCGGTCAACCCAGGCAGGCCACTGCGCGGCCGACTCCGGATACGTACCGGAGGCGTAGCAGATGGCCAGCAGGAATTCGACGACCGCGACCCGCTCTCCCGGCGTGCCGCCCTCCACGCTCCGCACGCCGTCGGCGTCGTGGAGCAACTCCACCAGGCTCAGCTCGACCAGCCGGTCGTCGAGGGTCAGCACCCGGACGCAGGGTGACTCCCGGGGATCCCACCGGGGGCGCGGGCCCCCGATGGGCAAGGTGCGTAATCCAGTCACGCTCTGCCCTTCTTTGTTCCTCTGCTCATAAGGGTTGCCTGCTTGAACGGGACAGGACGCTAGCAGTCCGAAATCCCGGAAAAGATGGATTCGTCGAATCCCCAAAAATGCTGTATATGGGTGCAGTTGCCGGGTGCTTGCCGCCACGGACGCGTCGCCGCCGCACGCCGTGGTACCGGCCGCGGAACGAGCGGTGCCCGGTCGGAGCCGACCGGCCCGGTCGGGGCCGGGGGCGGAATCAGGCACTTCCCGCGGCTTCGCCCGATTGAGGCGTGAGCCCTCAAATCACCCTCCCTGCACGTGCATTGACGCTCCACATCGACGGTGATTCACTTCGTGGCTGAGAGAGCGCTCTCAGAGTTCAGGGGCCGGCAGGAGGCCCCACTCATTCACGCCATTTCACCCCATGCAGGGAGAGCCGTGACCATCATTCCCTCTCGTCGTAGTGTGCTGCGCGGGGCAGCCGCTGCCTCGGTGCCGCTGATCGGCGGAGTCTGTTCAGGACCGGCGTTCGCGTCGGGCGCCGCATCCGGCAAGCACGGGACCGGCCATGACTCCGGCAAGCACGGAACCGGCCACGCCTCCTCCGCGCTCGGCCCGAACGTCCTGGTCTTCGACCCGTCCATGGGCGACGCCTCGATCCAGGCCCAGGTCGACGCCGTGTTCGCCGTCCAGGAGTCGAACCAGTTCGGCGACGAGCGCTTCGCCCTGGCCTTCAAGCCGGGCACCTACAACGTCGACATCAACGTCGGCTTCTACACGCACGTGCTGGGCCTCGGCGCGAGCCCCTCCGACGTGGTGATCAACGGTCATGTCACCGTCGACGCCCAGTGGTTCGACGGAAACGGCACCCAGAACTTCTGGCGGGCCGCCGAGAACCTCACCATCGTGCCGCCGGACGGACTTGAGCGCTGGGCGGTCTCCCAGGCAGCCCCGATGCGCCGCGTTCACATCAAGGGGAACATGACCCTGATGCCGAGCCCGCCCGGCAACCAGTGGTCCAGCGGCGGCTTCCTGGCCGACAGCAAGGTGGACGGACAGGTCGACTCCGGCTCCCAGCAGCAGTGGCTGTCGCGCAACGACACCTTCGGCAGCTGGACCGGATCCAACTGGAACATGGTGTTCGTCGGCACCGGGGGCGCCCCCGCCCAGTCCTTCCCGGCCCCGCCCATGACCACCGTCGACCGCACCCCCGTGGTGCGCGAGAAGCCGTTCCTCACCGTGGACCGCCACGGCGCCTACCAGGTCTTCGTGCCCGCGCTGCGTACCAACAGCACCGGCACGACCTGGGAGCACGGCCAGGCCCGGGGGCGGAACATACCGCTGGCGCAGTTCCACGTGGCCCGGCCGGGCGACTCGGCCGCCGAGATCAACCAGGCCCTCGCCCACGGCAAGCACCTCCTGTTCACCCCGGGCATCTACGACATCTCCGCCCCGCTGCGCGTCAACCGCGCCGGAACCGTGGTCCTCGGCCTCGGCCTGGCCACCCTGCGCTCCACCCGTGGCAACACCCTGATCGAGGTCGCGGACGTCGCCGGCGTCACCCTCGCCGGGCTGCTGTTCGAGGCGGCCTCCAAGCACACCCCGGTGCTGCTGCGCGTCGGCCACGGCCGGAGCCGGCAGCGGCACAGCGCCGACCCGACGGTGCTGTTCGACACCGTCGCCCGGATCGGCGGCGCGGTGGCCGGCGGTGCGGGGATCAGTGTCCAGATCGACAGCAACGACGTGATCTGCGACCACCTCTGGCTCTGGCGCGCCGACCACGGCCTCGACGGGACCGTCGGCTGGACGGTCAACCCCGCCGACACCGGCATCGTGGTGAACGGTGACCACGTCACCACGTACGGGCTCTTCGTCGAGCACTACCAGAAGTACGAGGTGCTGTGGCAGGGCGAACACGGCCGCACCTACTTCTTCCAGAACGAGCACCCGTACGACGTGCCCACCCAGTCGGCCTGGCGGCACGGCTCCACCCTCGGCTACGCCGCCTACAAGGTCGGCGACGGCGTGCGCGAGCACCACGCCTGGGGCCTGGGCAGTTACTGCTTCTTCAACCTCGGCGCGAACATCTACACCGACGCCGCCTACGAGGTCCCGAACACCCCCGGCGTCGTCTTCACCGACCTGATGACGGTCTGCCTCAACGATGCGGCCGGCGGCGGCATCCTGCACTGCATCGACAAGGCCGGCGACCCGGTCCAGAACGGCTTCGGTACGTACTTCATGAAGTCGTACTCCAACGGGGTCGCGAGCGTCTGACGCCAGGTGCGCGGCGATGGCGGGCTCCGGCGGGAGCCGCGTCGGCCGTGAGCGGGTGAGGCAGGGCGGGTGGCGCGGCGGTCGAACGGACCGCCGCGCCACCCGCGTGTGTCGGGGCGGTCCGTCGGTGCTCACGTGGGTCCGGGGCGGTCCGTAGGTGCCCGCGTGCGGCCGGGGCGGTTCATCGGCCGTGTGCGCGCCTAGACGGGCAACGGCTCTGCGGTGCGCGCGTCGTCGGGGGCCGTTCACTTCCGTGTATCGGTAACAAGATGTACACACCAAGGCGTTGATCCTCGTACGGGATGATCATAGGCTCGGTCGCCGTCGGTTCTTTGACATGTTCGCGACCGTCTGAGGTGTGTGCCGCGCACTGTGGCGCGCCCCGGGAGGGGGGACGGGGCCGACAGCGATCGGCACCACCTGCATCATGGCTCACCACCCCACCGGAGGAGCATGTGAGAGCACGTCGAGCGTCAGTCCTGGCAGCCTCGGTCCTCGTCACCACCCTCGCCCTGACCGGCGCCTTCGCCGGTCCCGTCACCCTCGCCGCCGCGGCCGCGCCGGCCTCGGCCGCCGGCGCCCCCACCACCGCGAACGCAGGCGTCACCCACGAGGAGAACGACCGCGTCCCCGAAGGTGCCGTCTGGACACAGCGGTACTTCCCCTCGTCGGACCACTCCGGCACCGAACTCCACGCGGACGTCCTGCTGCCCGAGGGGCTGCCGAAGGGCGCGCACGTCCCCGTCATCCTGTCCGTCGGCCCCTACTTCGGGCACTCCGGGCAGACCGACCCCGAGGGCTGGAGCCACACCGGCCCCTCGTCCCGCTTCCAGGACTTCATCGAAGGCACGGACCTGTTCGCCCACGGCTACGCCTTCGTCATGGTGGATCTGCGCGGCTTCGGCGGCTCCACCGGCTGCCTCGACTGGGCGGGCCCCGGCGAACAGGCCGACGTCCGCGCCGCCATCGACTGGGCGGCCGGCCAGCCGTGGTCCACCGGCTCCGTGGGCATGTACGGCAAGTCCTACGACGCGGCCACCGGCCTCATCGGCAACGACCTCGACCAGCGCGCGCTGAAGGCGGTCGTCGCGCAGGAACCGGTCTGGGACATGTACCAGTACATCTACTCCAACGGGGTGCCCCGGCCCAACGTCACCGGTACCGCCAACGCCTACAACTCCATAGCCACCCTTGACGCGTTGGCGGACGACGACGCCCACTACCGGGCCAACGCGGCCTACGAGCAGGCCCACCCGGAGTGCCTCACCCAGAACTCCGCGGGCTATCTGACGACCGATCAGCACGGCAGCTACTGGACCGCCCGCGACCTCGCGAAGAAGGCCAAGGGCACCGACACCCCGCTCTTCGTCACTCAGGGCTTCATCGAGAACAACACCAAGCCCGAGGAGATCGAGGAGTACCTCGACAACCACAAGGGCCCCGAGAGGGGCTGGCTCGGCCAGTGGGAGCACGTCCGCGGCGGCGACCGCACCGCCGACGGCCGCCTCTCCATGGGGCGCGAAGGGTGGTACGACGAGACCCTCTCCTTCTACGACCAGTACCTCAAGGGCAAGCGGCCCACGGTCTCGTACCCGGCCTACTCCGTGGAGGACTCCACGGGCGCCTGGCGCGCCCAGCGCACCTGGCCCGGTGCGTCCAGGACGGTGAACATCGCTCTCGGCAGCGGCGCGTACGTGGACGACGGCGGCGCGTCGGCGCGCGGGGCGGCGGCCCTGGACGGCGGCCCGGCGCTGCGGTCCGCCGCGCAACCGTCCGGCCGGTGGGACCTGGAGAACGCCCCCTCCCTGGACCCGGCGGCACCGAAGACACTGGCCGCCGAAGCGGCCGGACTCCAGGCCGCGGGCGAGGTGACCTCCAGCTTCTTCGTCCGTTCCGAACCGGTCGCGAAGCCCGTACGCCTCACCTCCACCCCGAAGCTCTCGCTGACCGCGAAGGGTGAGGGCAACGTCATGGTGAAGCTCTACGACGTCGCCCCGGACGGGAAGGCGGTCATGTTCGACGAGCAGGTGTCCCTGGTGGACACGGGCCGGCTGACCGTCGACCTCAAGGCCACCGACTGGACGCTGGCGGCCGGACACGTCCTGGCCGTGGAGATCGGCTCCATCCAGACCGGCTCGTGGCGGGACACCCCCTCCGGCGAGACGATCGAGGTGACGGGCGCCCGCCTCGCCCTGGCCCTGGACGACCCGGCGGACGACATCGCGACGGCCGGCGCCCGCTCGCCGTTCCTCGACACCTACCTGCGCCAGTACACGGTGCAACTCCCCTCGGCGGAGGGCTCGTTCCGGCTGAAGTCGGGGCGCTGAGCCACGTCCCACCGGGCCGGGTCTCCACTCGGCCGGGACGGCGGGCGGGGGCCCGGTCCGAGGCCCCCGCCCGCCGCACCGCGCTGCCGTACCGGCTCATGTCACAGGTAGGCCGGGGACACCGCCGCGGTCAGTACGGGGTGCGGGCGGCCCGAGCCGTCGGCCGGCACCTCGTACAGATCGGCGCCGAAGTCGCCCGGCAGCGCGTAGGTCACGGTGGTGTCGTCCTTCCACACCGCCTGGTCGTCCACGCTGCGGGTCTCGGCGAGCGGGTGGTCGGCGAGCGTGCTCAGGTCGAGGACGTGCAGGCGCCAGGGGGCGTCGGCGGGCAGCCCCGCGTCCCGGCTCTTGTAGGCGATGCGGGTGCCGTCGGGGGAGAGCGAGGGGCACTCCACATTGGTCCGGAGGGTCGTGAGCGTACGTTCCTGGAGGTCGCCCCGGACCAGGTACGTGACCCCCTTCGTCGCGAGGGTCGCGTAGAAGTGCCGGTCGTCCGCGGCGAAGGTGACGCCCCAGAAGTTGACGTCCGCGGCACGGTAGGCCCGGCCGTCCTTGCGGACCGCGAACTCCTCAAGGCTCGGGACCAGTTCGCCGGTCCGGGTGTCGAGGATCGCGGCGCGGGTGGAGAAGTTCGTCCCCGCGTAGCTGTCGCCGCCCACGAAGGCCGTCCAGGTGGCCAGCCGGCCGCTGGGGGAGACGCGGGCGCGGGACGGGATGCCGGGGACCGGGTAGTGCGCCTTCTCCTTCAGACTCCGGTCGAGGATCGTGGCCCGGTAGGTGTCCTGCAGCGCTCCGTGCACCGCCTGGAGGCAGACTCCGGTGCCCGAAGCGGCGAAGAAGCGGAGGCACTTGACGCCCGAGGCGGTACGGGCACCGGTGGGCGCCGCGACCGGGACGGTCGTCAGCTCGTCACGGTGCGGCCCCCACGCCATGTTCCGGAAGACGATCCGGTGCCGGTCCGCGAGCGTGACCCGGCCTGCCGCGACGGCCGGCCCGCCGGGCTTCGCCACGTCGAGCCGGTCCGACCGCGCCGCGGCGTGCAGCACGGAGGCGGCGGCGACGACCGCCAGCACGGTGACCGCGCAGAGGAGGACGAGCAGTCTGGTGCGCAGGCGCGTCATGCGGGAACCTTCACGGTCGGGCCGATACGGAGGGAGAACGCGGCGCACACGGCGAGCGCGACGGCCGCCGCGAGCAGCGCGGTGCGGTCGCCCCACGCGGTCCAGGCCGCGCCGAAGGCCAGCGAGCAGGCGAACCGGGCGAAGGCCTGTCCGGTCTGGATCAGGGCGAGTCCGGAGGAGCGCAGCTCCTCGGGCACGCTCTGCGAGGCCGCCGCCATCAGGACCCCGTCCGTGGCCGCGTAGAAGGCGCCGTGGAGGACGAGGACCACGTACGGGAGCGCCGCCCCGTGCCACGACGAGAGCAGCAGACCGTACGCCCCGAGCAGCGCGACGTGCCCGGCGAGGAACACCTGCCACGCACCGACCCGGTCCGCGAGCCGCCCCAGCGGCAGGGCGAGCAGCAGGAACGCGGCGGCTGTCCCGACCGGCATCAGGGCGAACCAGCGGTCCGGTACCCCGAGGCGGTGCTGGAGCAGCAGGTAGACGAACGAGTCGCTCACGGTCGCGAGCCCCAGCAGCAGCGCGCAGACGGCGATCCGCCGGATTCTGCGGTGACGCAGCAGCGCGACGGCCGCGCGCAGGGTGGGGCGGGGGCGCTCGGCCGTCTTCACGGCGCGCGGGGTGCCGGTCCCGGAAGGCGCGGAAGTCGGGGAGGGGGCAGACGTCTTGGAGGGGGCAAGGGTCCCGGAGGTGGCAAGGGGCTTGGAGGGTACGAACAGCACCAGCACCAGGACGCCCGCCACCGCGACGCAGAAGCTCACGGTGAACACCGCGTCGTAGCCGTCGACCGTGGCGCGCAGGATCAGGAACGCGGCGAACGGCCCGAGCAGGGCGCCCGCGGTGTCCATCGCGCGGTGCACCCCGAAGGCACGGCCGCGGGCCTCCGGTGGCGAGGACAGGGAGATCATCGCGTCCCGGGGCGCGGTGCGCAGACCCTTGCCGGTGCGGTCGGCCGCCAGCACGAGACCGATGGGCGTGAGGGTGTGGACCATCAGAAGGAGCGGCTTGCAGAGCGCCGAGACGCCGTAACCGAAGACCGCGACGAGCTTGTGGCGCCCGCCTCCCCGGTCGGCGAAGTGGCCGCCGACCAGCCGCACCAGGGCGGAAAACCCGTTGTAGACGCCGTCGAGGAGCCCGAAGCCGAGGGGGCTGAGGCCGAGTCCCGCCACCAGGTAGAGCGGCAGCACCGCGGTCACCATCTCGGAGGACATGTCGGTGATCAGACTGACCGTGCCCAGCGCCAGCACGGTGGGGGCGACCGCCACGCGCCGCCAGGCCGGCTCCTCGACCGGCCCGGCGGCGCGTTCGGCGGACCCCGCACGGGTGGCGCGGCTGTCCGCTACATACATGTCAGGACGTCCAGATCCCGGTGATGTCCTTGGCGGTCGCGGCGTTCCCCGCGTGCCCGAGGCCGTGCATGTCCTCCAGCGTGCGCAGGAGGTCGTAGTGGTTGTAGGTGGTGGCGGAGGTGGCGCCCGCGGTCACCTGCTGCCCGTAGAAGACCGTCGGGATGCGGTTGCCGCTGAGCCGGTTGTCCTCGTCGAAGGTGACGACGAGCAGGCTGTTGTGGGTCTTGGCCCAGGTCGCGTACGCGCCGAGGTTGTTCTTCAGCCAGGTGTCACCGCTGGACACCGAGCAGTCGTGCATGTCGCTGCACAGGTTCGGGACGACGAAGGAGACCTGCGGCAGCTTCGTGTAGTCGGTGGGGAACTGCGAGAACGTGTAGGCGGACGAGGTGGGGACGTTGCTGAACCCGAACCACGGGTTGTGCTTGCGGGCGTAGTTGCCGCTGCTGCACGTGGTCGAACCCTGGCTCGGCAGCGTCTCGTTGTAGCTCGCCCAGGTCTTGCCGGCCGCGATCAGCTCGGACGCGAGGTTGGCGTTGCCGGAGAAACCGGCGGTGTAGCAGCTGTCGTCCGTGATGCCCTGGGTGGAACCGGAGAACAGGGCGAAGTAGTTGGGCTGGCTGGGGTGCGTCTCGGCGTACGAGGCGGTGAGGTTGGCGCCGCCGGTCTTCAGCGAGTTGATGTACGGGGCGCTCGACGAGCCGATGACCTGGCTGTAACCGTGATTCTCGAAGACGACGACGATCACGTGGTCGGGGGTGGGCACACTGGCCGCGGCCTGCGCGGACGAGGAGCCGCCGATGCCGGTCCACAGACCGACGGCGGCCACGGCGGTGAGGGCAAAGGCACAGGTGAGGGCGGTGCGACTGCGGCGGAACACGGATCTGCCGAGCACGGGGGCCTCCGGTGGGGGAGTCGGGAGTGGTCAGGGCGGCGGTGCAGGCCAGAGCATGCTCACGCCAAGAATCATCTGGGGCGTTCCGCGCCGGTGGAGTCATGAAGAGCGGGTGAACTGTGCGTTCCGGTGCGCCCGGTCCCTGGGCGCGGGCGTCGCCCGTCCCGGCCGCGGTGCGGGGCCCTCTCGACAGGAAGGTGGTGGCGGCCCATCATGATTGACATGACCTCGACACGATTGCAGGGTCTGGTGCTCCCCCTGGCCGCCGCCCTCGCCCTGATCGCCGCCGGATCGGCGCAGGCCGAGCCGACCGTTCCGGACCACGCCGTCATCGTCTGCGACAGCGCCAGCTTCTACGCCAATTACGACAGCTCCTCCGGACCGGCCGGACTGAAGCGGGTCCTCGCGCGGGGCGACAAGGTCGGACACACGCGCGGCGCCCACCCCGTCTACAACGGATGGGCGGCCACCTTCGACTTTGGCCCCAATGACTGGGGTTTCGTCAGGCAGGAGTGCCTGGGGGGTTACGGATCATGGTGATGCCCGCGACCCGCACCCCCGGAGGGCGCCCCGTGCCCCGTAGAGGCAGGCGCGCAGCCCTCGTCCTGGCCGTCGCCGCCGTGGCCGGGGCTCTGGCCGCAGGCCCCGCCGCAGCTGCCAACGGCACCGCCGGGCAGCGCGAAACCGTCTGCGCCGAGGATCTCTTCGTCCGGGTCACGGCCCCCAACGGGGCCTGGATGGGCACCCTGTACCGGGGGCAGACCTTCCTGGTGGAGGAAGCCGGCGGAACATGGGTCTACGGCTTCGCCTACGGCGACATCAACCGCCGGGGCTGGGTCCAGAACGGCTGGTTCTGCTGACCGCGGCTTCCCTGCCGTTGACCTCGCGGCCCTGCCGCTGACCGCGCCGTACGCGCCGCCGTTCGCGCCGCCGTTCGCGCCGCCGTCCGCGCGGTCCCGGCGGCCGGACCCGGTGCCGTCCCGCGTCGGCCGACGCCATTCCGCCACGCGGCGCGCCCGGTGAGCCGTCCCCGGGGTGCCGGCCGGGCCGCCGGAGGGGGGTCGCGTCGGGCAGTGTGTCATTCACGTTTCACGTGTCTCCGTTCCGTGGAACGCGTGTCACTCGCATGATCGAATGACGAACATGCTGATCCGACCGGCTGTGCCGCTGCGGCGATGACGGCTCCGTCGGCCCCCGGCGTGGAAGGACGGAACCGCCCCGAGGTCGGCGTCCCCGAACTCCCGCGTACCGAGCAGCCCTTCTTCCGTCCGCGCCCCTCCGTCCGGACGGAGGGGCGCGACCACGCATCCCTCTCTGGAGCAGAAACGACTATGAACCGACCGAACTTCCAGAACGGCCCGTCCCGTCGCGCCGTGCTCACCGCTGGAGCCGCCGCGGCCGGTCTCGCGGCTTTCGGCGCCGCCCCCGCCCACGCCCAGTCCGCCCACGCCCGGTCCGCCCACCGGTCGGCCGGAGCCGGCCGCCGCGCTCTCGGGTCGGGCGCCTCGCTCTACTCCCTGGTCGAGGGGTACAGCAGGTGGCAGCACCGCACCGGGAGCAGCGACGAGGCCGCCGCCCTCCGGTGGCTGGAGGGGCAGTTGCGGGACCTGGGCGCGACCACCGGCCGCTGGTACTACGACTACCCGCACTACGCGTGGAAGGCGCAAGTCCGGGCCGGAGGCGTCAACGTCCCCACCGTTCCGCTGTATTACGAAGGCGTCGGCCGGCGGAAGGGCCGCGCCGACTTCGTACGGCCCGTGACCACCAGCAAGGACGGCAACGACCCCGCCGTGCTCGCGGCGGTGGCCGACGCCGCCGCGGCCGGAGCCTCGGTCGCGGTCCTGCCCACGACCAGCACCACGGCCAACTACCCGGCGTACGACGGCCTGGTGGCCTACAACAGCGACCCCGGCGCCCCGAAGACGGGCGTCCCGACGCTCCTCGTCCCCGGACGGTTCGCCGACCGCATCCAGCGGTACGGAGCCGACGTCGACTTCCGGGCCCGGACCGTCGCGGGGCGCACGTACTGCCTGACCGGCTGGTTCGGCACCCGGAAGCCGGTCGCCGACCCGATCGTCGTCACCACCCCCCTCAGCGGATGGTTCACCTGCGCGGCCGAGCGCGGTACCGGCCTCGCGCTGGCCCTGGCCCTCGCCGTCGAGCTCTCGCGCGAGCACCCGGTCTTCTTCCTCGGCAACACCGGCCACGAGCTGAGCAACTACGGCGTGCGCGCCTACCTGGCAGGCGAGTTCGACCTCCGGCCCCGTGCGGTCTTCCACCTGGGCTCCGCCCTCGCCGCTGCCGCTCCCGGTCCCGACGGACGCCTCGCGCTCACGCCCCGGGGCGCGGCCAGCAACCCCGGCTTCGACACGGTTCCCGGCCTCGCCGCCGACCTCGCCGCCGCACGGTTCGGCCGGCTCGCCGGGTTCCCCGGTGAGGGCGCGGTCTGGAACCAACTCCTGGGACCTGAGGTCCCGTTGCTCTCCCTCGCCGGGAACTTCCGCCAGTTCCACACCCCGGACGACCTGCCCCGGGTGACCACCTCGCCCGAGGTGCTGGAGCAGGCGTACACGGCGATCCGGGCCGCGGCGGGTGACCTGATCGCCGTCGGCTGACCCGGTGCGGAGGCGTCGCCCGCATCAACTCGTCGACAACGCAACGTTCCTGACCATCGACCATCGGTGACCGCCGTGCCATGCTGAGGACTTGATCACCTCGGTACGTGCAGTTCTGAGCACCGACAACGATGTCAGGAGAGCGAGATGACGGTCCGCACCGGAAGCACCGGCAGCAGTGGCGTCGGCAGACGCGGGTTTCTCACCCGGGGCGCGGGCGCCGTGGCGGGCGGCGCGCTGCTGGGCGTGCTGCCCGCCACGGGGGCGGAGGCGGCAGAGCGCTCCGGCGAGGAAGGGGCGGCGCGCACCGGCGCCGGAGCGCACGCGCCCGCCCCCGGGACCGTACTGCTGAGTGACGACTTCGCGCCCATCGCGGGCTGGCAGCGCCAGGGCGTGGTGATGAACCAGTCTCTGCCCTGGGAGAGTTCGCTGCTGCAGGACCCGTGTCTGGTGTACGGCCAGGGCGGCGGCCCGCTCTTCAAGCTCTGGTACGGCTCCCTGCACGCGGTGGGCTACGCCACCAGCGACGACGGCCTCCACTGGACCAAGGCCGCCGATCCCGTGCTGACCCCGACCCTGCCCTCCGAGACCGTCGCGCTCAACCAGCCGAGCGTCGTCCTCCAGGGCGGGGTCTGGCACATGACCTACTTCGGCGTCGCCGACGACGGCAACGGCCAGATCCACTACGCCAGTGCGAGCGCCCCGGGAGGGCCCTGGACGAAGCACGGCGTCGTGCTCACCTCGACCATGCCGTGGGAGGACCGCTACATCTACAACTCCTCGCTGATGTACGACGCTTCGGACCGCATATGGAAGATGTGGTACACGGCGGGGAAGATCGCCTCGGCGGGCGGCGAACCCCAGTACATCTGCTACGCGACCGCGGCGCACCCCGCCGGTCCCTGGACGAAGCACCCGGCCAACCCGATCATGCGCCCGATGGGCGACGGCGGCTGGGCCTCCCTCGGCGTCGGCGGTCCCAACGTGCGCAGACTGGCGGACGGACGGTACGAGACCCGGGTCGTCGGCTGGCAGGCCGACTACCCGTCCCGCGGCGGCAGGCTCACCTCCCGCGACGGCATCACCTGGCAGCTGGACCGCAGCGCCATGGAGATCGACCTCGGGGTCGCGGGCGGCCCCGAAGACGGCATGATCTACCGCCAGTTCGTGGTGGACCACCGATCCACCCCGTACATGTACTACAACGCCAAGAACAACCGCCCCGGATGGAACGAGACCATCAACCTGGCCGTGTGGAAGAAGCGGCTGGAGATCGTCGACCCGGCCAAATGGTCCATGACCCAGGCATGGTCCGTACCGAACGGCGCGTCGTTCGAGGTACGCGACGGGGGAGCGGTGTCCCTGGGCAACGCCCCGTCCGGACAGCCCCAGACGCTCCAGGGCAACCAGCTCATCGACGCCCCGGACTACGCGGTGTCGGCATCGGTCACCCCGCTCAGCGAAGCCCTCGGCGACCGTGACAACGTTCTCCTCGCCCGCGCGACCGGCCGTGACACCTACTACTACGCCGGGATCGCGTCCTGGGGGAACAAGTACGCCATCGGCGTGATGGAGGGCGGGGTGAACACCGAACTCGTCGGTACCGGCGACGCCTCCGACATCGCGGTGGGCCGGACGTACCGACTGCGGTTCGCGCTCACCGGCTCGCGGCTGGACCTGTACGACGACGACCGCCTCGTGCTCTCCGTCGTCGACCCCACGCTCGTCCCCGCCACCAGTTACGTCGGCCTGCAGACCAGCACCCACACCGGGAAGGCGAAGTTCGCCGCCGTCACGGTGACCGCGACCGGGACGGGCGGACGGCACTGAACGAGTGCCGGACGAGCCCCGAGCGGGCCACCGCGCGCGCGGCCGGCCGGACGATCCCGGCCGCGCGCGGGGGAGCCGCCGGACCGGCCGTGCCCGGAGCGTCCAGGACACCGGGAGCGCCGACCGCTTGACCGTCCGAAGCCGGGGTAGCGAGATGCCATGACCACCGACAACGCATCCACCCCCGCCACCGGTCACGTGCCGCCCGAGGTCGACGTCCCGGCACTGACCGGGCTGCTCGACGGCGAGTACGCCGAGATCCGCGATCTCGTCCGGACCAACCTGGTGACCCATGCCTCCGTCCTCGACGAGGCCGAGGAGCTCGGCATCGACGCGTTCCGCGAGCGGGTGCGTGAACGCGTCGTCGAGATGGCCGCGACCGGCCAGACCGGTATGGGCTTCCCCGGCGAGTACGGCGGGGGCGGCGACCTCGGCGCCTCGATCGCCGCGTTCGAGACGCTCGCCTTCGGCGACCTGTCGGTGCTGGTGAAGGTCGGTGTCCAGTTCGGGCTCTTCGGCGGCGCGATTCTGCAGCTGGGCACCGCACGCCATCACGACGCCTATCTGCCCGGCCTCATCACCGGACGGCTGATGGGCTGCTTCGCGATGACCGAGAGCGGCCACGGCTCCAACGTCCAGGCACTCGGCACCCTCGCGAGATACGACCCCGCAGCGCGGGAGTTCGTCATCACCACCCCGGGCGACGGGGCACGCAAGGACTACATCGGCAACGCGGCCCGCCACGCGGAACTGGCCGTCGTTTTCGCCCAGTTGGAAGTGGGCGGGAAGTCCGAGGGCGTGCACGCGTTCGTCGTGCCGATCCGGCGCGGCGGCGAGGTCGCGCCCGGCGTCCGGATCGAGGACGACGGCCGCAAGATGGGCCTCAACGGCGTGGACAACGGCCGCATTTGGTTCGACGGCGTGCGGGTACCGCGCGAGGCGCTGCTCAACCGGTTCGCCGACGTCACCGCCGACGGTGTCTACGAGAGCGCGATCGAGAGCCCCGGCCGGCGCTTCTTCACCATGCTCGGCACCCTGGTGCAGGGCCGGGTCAGCGTCGGCGGCGCCGGCATCAGCGCCGCCAAGGTCGCCCTCGCGATCGCCGTCAAGTACGCCGTGCGGCGACGGCAGTTCGAGGCGTCCACGGACGCCCCCTCGGGCGCGTCCCCCGAGGCGGGCCCGGGGGAGGAGCAGCTCCTCCTCGACTACGGTCTGCACCAGCGCCGCCTGCTGCCGCTCCTCGCGCGCACGTACGCGCTGCACTTCGCGCAGGACGTCGTACGGACACAGCTGCACGAGGTGTTCTCCGGCACCGAGGGCGACCCCCACGCGCGGCGCCTGCTCGAATCCCGCGCCGCCGGGACCAAGGCCCTCGGCACCTGGCACGCCACCCGGGTCATCCAGGAGTGCCGCGAGGCGTGCGGCGGCGCCGGGTACCTCGCCGTCAACCGGTTCGCCGCCCTCAAGAGCGACAGCGACGTCTTCACCACGTTCGAGGGCGACAACCACGTCCTGCTGCAGCTCGTGGCCAAGGGCCTGCTCACCCATTACGCGAGCGAGTTCGAGGACCTGGACCAGCTCGGCCTGGTCCGTCACGTGACCGGCCTCGCCGTCGAGACGGTGCTGGAGAAGACGTCCGCCCACAAGCTGCTCGAACGCGTACGCGACCTGCTGCCCGGTGGCGACGAGTGGGACCAGGAGGCGGGCCTCCTCGACCCGGAGTATCAGCTCGCCATGGTCCGCTACCGCGAGGAGCACATGCTCGCCGGAGTTGCGCGCAGGCTCAAGCGCGGCATCGACCAGAAGCACAACCCCGGCGCCGTCTTCTCGCGGGTCCAGGACCATGTGATCGCACTCGCCCGCGCCCATGTCGAACGGCTGGTCCTGGAGGCGTTCGTCGACCGGGTGCGCACGCTGCCCGAGAGCGGCAACAAGGCAGCCCTGGGGCTCCTGTGCGATCTGCACGCCCTGTCCACCATCGAGGCGGACCGCGCCTGGTTCATGGAGCACGGCCGGCTGACCGTCCAGCGCTCCAAGGCGATCAGCCGCGAGGTGAACGAGCTCTGCCGCAGGGTCCGCCCTCTCGCGGTGGACCTCGTCGACGCCTGGGGGATCCCGCCCGAGTTGCTGCGCGCACCGGATCTGGTGGGCTGAACCGGAGGCGGGTCACGGCGGACGCCCGCGCCGGACGCCCACGGCGGACGGCGGCGGAGGCCCGGTTCGGCATCGCGATCCCGGACCGGGCCCCCGTACGCCCTCACCCTCGCCCGTCCCGCGGATGCCCTCCGTGCGCCGGCGCGGCCGTGACGCCGTCGTCGAGCAGCAGCGCGGCGACCGCGTCCGGATCCTCGTGCATCGCGTCGTGTCCGGTCGCGAGGGTGTGCACCTGCCACTCGGGGTCGGCCAGGAGCCGGTCGCGGAGTCCGGCGAACGGCGTCCGGTCCTCCCACCCCGAGCAGTGGACGAATTCCCGCCGCGGCACCCGGGCCGGCGCGCCGGTGAGGGGTCGGAATGCCTGCAGGAAGGAGGCCAGGGGGTGGGGGCGGCGGCGGGGATCGCCCCCGGCCGGCGGCCGGACGGCGTAGCCGGTGTCGGCGGCCCCGGCGGCGAATGCCGCCCGGTAGCGCTCGGTCGTCGAGGACCAGCACGACTCACCCTCGCGCGGTACGTAGGCGTCGAGATGCACGAGACGCGAGACCCGGCCGTCGGCGCGGTCCGCGGCGGCGGCGATCACCATCCCGCCGTAGCTGTGGCCGACCAGCGTCGCCGCGCGCGCGTGGGTGCGGTCGAGGAGCCGCAGTACGTCGTCGGCGTGCGTGTCGAGATTGGCGGACGCGACCGTGGCGATGTCGTCGTCCGGGCGGAGGCCGGTCAGGGTCAGGGCGTGAACGGCGTGACCGGCACGCTCCAGCAGCGGAACCACCGCCTCGAACGACCAGGAGCCGTGCCAGCCACCGGGCACCAGGACGAACGTCGCCATGCTCTTCTCCTTCGTCGGGGCCGCTCCACCGGGGCGCGCGCTGCCCGAGGACCGGGGGCGGCCGGGCTCCCCGCGCAGGGCGGGCCCGGCTCCGTACGGGGAAAGTCTCACGGGGGCACGGCGTGGCGTGCCACCGTTACGATGCCAACCGATGCCCCTTCGCCGCCAACCCCGGACAACCGCCGGTACGACGTCACATGTGTGGCCGTCCGGCGGCCGCCACCTCTGGCCGTCCGGCGCGACGAGTGCTGCGCGGACGCACGCGCGCGGACACCTGGTGTACGCGGCCGGGGGCATCCTGTCGGTCCACACCGAGCGCGGCACCTCGATCGTCCCCGCCAACCGGGTCGCCTGGACCCCCGCCGGATTCACGCACCACCACCGCGCCCACGGCGACACCGACATGCGGATCGTCTTTCTCGCACCGTCCCTCGCCCGGAGCCTGCCGGACGGTCCCGCCGTGTTCCTGGTCTCCGGCCTCGCGCGCGAGGTCCTCCTCGCCCTGACCGGCCCCCGCGACCACGACGACGCCACGCCCGGCTACAGCCCCTCCGCGCGCTCCCGCCTCCTCCGCGTCCTCGTCGACGACCTCCGCGAAGCGCGCGAACAGCCCCTGCACCTGCCGGAGCCGCGGGACGACCGGCTACGAGCCGTCGCCCGGCTGCTGTACGAGTCGCCGGGGAGCAACGCCACGCTGGCCGAACTCGGGAGGACGGTCGGCGCCGGCAGCCGAACCCTCAGCCGGCTCTTCCGCGGCGAACTCGGCATGACGTTCTACGAGTGGCGCACCCAACTCCGCGTCCAGCACGCGCTCGTGCTCCTCGCCGAGGGCCATGACACCGTGCGGACCGCCCACGCCTGCGGGTGGGCGAACCCCAGCGGCTTCATCGCGGCGTTCACCGGAGTCGTCGGAACGACCCCGGGCCGCTACCGGACCCGCGGGTCCGCGTCCCCGGTCACCGACGCCTCACCGTAGGCGAGTTCGCTCGCCAGCAGCGCCGCACCCACGACCCCCGCGCGGGGGCCGAGTCCGGACATGACGATCGGTAGATTGCCGGTGGCGAGGGGAAGCGAGCGTTTGTACACGACGCTGCGGATCTCGGCGAGCAGGGGATAGCCGAGTCCGGCCAGACCGCCGCCGATCACGATCATCGACGGGTTCATGAAGCTGACCAGGGTCGCGAGGACCTGCCCGACGCGGTGACCGCCGGCCCGGATCAGGCCGACGCTCGTACCGTCCCCGCCGTTCGCGCACTCCGCGACGTCCACCGGGGTCAGGACGCCACGCTCGGCGAGCCGTTCGGCGAGGGCGGGTGACCGGCCGGACGTCGCGGCCTCGGTGGCGTCCCTGCTCAGCGCCACGCCACCGAAGTACGCCTCCAGGCAACCGGTGTTGCCGCAGGAGCAGAGTGGCCCGTCCGCTTCGAGCTGGACGTGTCCGATGTCGCCTGCGCACCCCTCCGCGCCCCGGTAGATCCGGCCGTGGTGATGCATCCCCGAGCCGATACCACTGCCGATCTTCACGAAGAGCAGATGCTCGACGGCTCTCGCGACCCCGCTGTGCTGCTCCCCGAGGGACATCACGTTCACGTCGTTGTCGACGACGACGGGGCAGGAGTGCGCGCGGGCGAGGGTGTCGCGCACCGGAAAGCGGTTCCAGCCCACCATGATCGGCGGGGACACGGGCACCCCCTCGCGGAAGCTGACCGGTCCCGGCAGGCCGATGCCGATGGCGTCGAGCCGGGTGTAGTGCCCCTGGTCGGCCAGCGCGTACAGGAGTTCGCTGACGCGCCCGAGCACGGCCTGCGGTCCCGAGCGGATGTCCGCCGGCTCCGAGCAGGAGGCCACCGGGGCGAGCGCGCCGTCGGTGATCTCGATGTCGATGGAGCTGGCGCCGAGATCGACGGCGGCGAACCGTACGCCGGGATCGAGCTGGACGAGGGTGGAGCGGCGCCCGCCGCGCGACGCGGCCGGGCCCGCCTCGCGGACCCGCCCGGCGGCGACCATGCGGTCGAGTTCGCCGAGCAGCCGCGGGCGCGGAACCTCCAGCCGGTCCGCGAGTTGGGCGCGGGACAGCGGGCCGTTGTCGCGCAGAAGACTCAGCACGCGGTACTGGATGGTCACGGATTCACTTCCTCTGGACGCCCGGGACAGCTCGGGGAGTTGCCGCGGGGACTCACGGGGCCGGACACCGTATCGCCCGGCAGGACACGTGTGTACGGAGTCCAGGGCGCGGTCGGCTTCCGGCAACTTTTTCACAGAACACCGAAAGTTGTCGCAGCGTTGACGGAACTTCTGGGACGGAACTTACATGACGGAGATCGCACAGTGACGGGCCGGATGGGCGGCTCCCGGAACGCGGCGGAACCCTCACGGTGGAACTCCCGTGTGCAGACGCGGAACTGCCCCGCCGGTGGCACAGCAGCGGGGCAGTTCCGGTCCTCCGTCCGGCCTCAGCCGGTGGCGCCTCCCTTCAGCGCCCGGGCGTCCCGTGCCAGGGCCGTGCCCGCAGCGCCGTTCGGCACCAGGGTGGTGTCGGACGCGGATTCCGCGAACGACTCCAGCACGGCCGCGGCCTGGGCGGTGCGGCCCGCGTCGGCGTGTGCCTCGGCCTGGGTGAGCCGTACGGAGAGCCGCTGCTCACCCTTCGCCGTGATCAGACCGTCGGCCCGCAGCCGGGTGATGAGCGTGCGGACGTCCGCGTAGGAGGTGCGCGTCGTGAACGACACGGTCCTCGTGGTGGTGTTGCCGGCCCGGTCCCGGCCCCTGACCGTCAGCTCGTGGCTGCCGAGCGGCAGCCGCCACAGGTCCAGGGTCTGCCCGGAGGTGACGGGCGTACCGTCCAGCGATGCCGTCGCGGTCGCCCCGCCGGACACCGTGTCCGTCGCCGAGAAGACCGGAGTCAGGCGACCGGAGTCGCCGTAGGCGCCGTTGGCGTCGGCACCGCTCACCGCGACCGTCGGGCCGGTGCGGTCGATCCGTACGGTGAGCGAGCCCACCGCCGACACGTTGCCGCCGTTGTCGGTCGCCCGGTAACGGACGGTCGTGGCGCCCTCGGTGGAGAGGGTGACGGCCGAGTTCGCCGCCAGCCAGGTGGTTCCGCCGTCGACCGAGTACTGACGGCTCGCGACCGTCCCGTTGTCGGTCGCCGAGACGGTGAGCGACACGTTGCCGGTGTACCAGCCCTCGTCACCGTTGGGGCGGGGCGGGTTGAGCGTGGCGGTGACCGCGGGAGCGGTCTTGTCCGCGACACCGGAGCCCTGGAAGGTCAGCGAGTCCAGTTCGACACCGCCGGAGCTGGTGACGAAGACCTCGCCGGACCCCGAAGGGGCGTTGGCCAGTGAGGTGGTGACGGTCTGCCACCCCTCACCGGCCGGTACGGACACGGTGGCGAACGGTTCGGCGTCGGCCGCGCCCCAGCGCAGCGCCAGGGTGCCGGCACCACTGGCACGGGTCTGCACCCCGGTGATCCCGGCGAACGACACCGGGTCGTAGGCGATCCAGTCACCCGCGTCGAAGGAGGTCAGCTTGCGCTGCCCGGACGCCGTGGTGTCGTCCGTGACCGTGACGCCCTCCGAGGAGTCGTAGTGCTCGGCCTGCATGAGGGCCGGGTTGAGCACCACCTGGGCGTCGGTCGTGGCCGCCGGTACGCCGCCCGCGCCCTTGTCCGTGTAGGTGATCCCGAGGACGCCGAAGACGTTCTCGGTGTCTCCGTGGCCCGCGTCGGTCGGGGTCACGACACCGCCCGAGCAGCCGGTGCCGCTGTTGACCGGGTGACCGTGCTGGTTGTGCCCGAGACCGAAGGTCCAGGCAGCCTTGGCGCAGTCCGGCGTGGACCCGTCCTCCGGGTCCTCGACGGCGATGCCGTACGGCACGGAGTCGCCCCAGTTGAAGAACCCGCCGTTGGCCGGGGAGGTGATCCGCAGGGTCGGCGCCGTGTTGCCCACCGTGATCTGACGGCTCGTCAGCCCCGACTTGCCCTGCGGGTCGGTGACCCTCAGCCGGGCCTCGAACTGCCCGTTGTCGGGATACGTGCGGCTCGCGGTGGGCCCGGTGGCGTCGAAGGTGCCGTCGCCGTCGAGGTCCCACTGGTAGGTGAGCCCACCGCTCTCCGGGTCGCTGGAGCCGGTGGCGTCGAAGGTGACCGCCAGCGGAGCCTGACCGGACGTGCGGTCGGCCTTGATCACCGCGGTGGGCGCCTTGTTGCCCTCGGCGTAGTCGATCCGGTAGAGGCCCGCGTCGGGATTCTGCCGGAAGAAGCCGTCACCGTAGTCGAGGACGTAGAGGGCCCCGTCCGGGCCGAACTCCAGGTCCATCGGGTTGTCCCACGGCGGGATGCCGTTCTGTGAACGCTCGCTGTTGGGAAGGAAGTTCTCCAGAGCGCTCACGGGGCCGTCCGGCCCGTCGAGTGTGAGGGCGGCGACGTAGTCCTGGGAGAACTCGCCGAAGAACGCCTTGCCGTCCCAGTACTCCGGGAACTTGCCCGGCGCGGGGTTGTCCGCGTCGTAGTGGTAGACCGGACCGCCCATCGGGGCCTGGCCGCCGGGGCCGCCCGGACCGCGGAAGGCGGTCAGCTCGGGCCACGGCTGGTCGGTGTCCTTGTCGCCGTACCAGAGCGTGGCCGGCGTGGCCGCGGGCAGCGTGGTCAGACCGGTGTTCCAGCGGGAGTCGTTGACCGGCGCCGAGCAGTCGAAGGCGGCACCGGGCGTGAGGGTGGCGTAGTCGAAGTCCCGGTACGGCTTGGTGTTGTCACCCGTGCAGTACGGCCACCCGCTGTTCATCGCCTTGGTCGTGGTCTGCCACTCGACGTACCCCATCGGCCCGCGGTTCGGGTCGGCGGTTCCGGCGTCGGGGCCGTAGTCGCCCCACATCACGGCGTTCGTCTCGGGGTCCACCGCGAGGCGGTAGGGGTTGCGCAGGCCCATCACGAAGATCTCGGGGCGGGTCTTGGCCGTACCCGGCGGGAAGAGGTTCCCCTCCGGAACGGTGTAACTCCCGTCCTCCTGGACGTGGATGCGCAGGATCTTGCCCCGCAGGTCGTTGGTGTTGCCCGAGCCGCGGCGCTCGTCGAGCCCCGGGTTGTAGCCGGCCGCGTCGTTGATCGGGTTGTAGCCGTTGACGTTCGGGCCCGACGCCGGAGTGTTGCCGCCGGTCGAGAGGTAGAGGTTCCCGTCGCCGTCGAAGTCCACGTCACCGGCGACGTGGCAGCACTGGCCGCGGTTGGTGTCGACCCGGATGATCTCCTGCGCGGAGGAGAGGTCGAGGCTGTCGCCGGTCCACTTGAAGCGGGTCAGGGTGTCGTACCCCTCCCACTGCTTCCAGTACGAGTCGTCCTGACCGGCGGTCAGCTGGAGCGGTGCGGAGCCGGCCGGGGTGTTCAGCGGCGGCGAGTAGTACAGGTACACCCACTTGTTGGTGGCGAAGTCCGGGTCGAGCGTGACCGTCTGCAACCCCATCTCGGAGTTCTGGTACACGTCGACGTGGTTGACGACCTTCGTGACACCGGTGCCGGGGTCGGTGAGCCGCAGATCGCCGTTGCGGGCGGTGTGCAGGACCCGGCTGTCGGGGAGTACGGCGAGGTCGATCGGCTCGCCGACCTCCTTGGTCAGGGTGGCCTTCTCGTAGTTCGACCAGTCCAGGGCGTGTTCGTGGTCCGGGTGGGCCTGGGCGGCGGGCGCCAGGGCCACACAGCCCAGTGCGGGCATGGCCACGAGCAGGGCCCCCGTGATCAGGCGCCTCAGGGTGCGGTGCACGGTGATGTCTCCTTGATCGCTGGCGGTAAGGAGCGGGCACGGAGGCGCCCCGCACGGGGACGCCTCCTTCGTGTGGCGCTTGTCAGCCGAGGAGCGTCTTGAGCGCCGAGAAGCTGCGCTCCGCCGCACCGAACGAACCCGGCGTCGCGGGAAGGGTGTTGGGGGCGGTGTCCTGCTCCCAGATGCCGAGGTGCGCGTTGCGCGCCCCGATGTCGCGGACGAACTTCTGGTACGGGAGGTCACCGGCGCCGAACTCGACGATGTCGTAGCCGTTGGCGCTCGACGCGTTCGCGTCCCCGTCCTTCATGTGGAACAGCGGGTAGCGGTAGGGCTGGTCGCGCACGTAGGCGGCGGGGTCGAATCCGGGCCAGCGGTACTGGCCCACGTACGCCCAGTAGATGTCCAGCTCCAGATAGACGTGGCGCGGGTCGGTGTTCTTGAGGAACACGTCGTACAGCCGGACCGACGGCTGGTCGGTCGCGAACGCGAACTCGCCCGAGTGGTTGTGCTGGTACAGCTTCAGGCCGCGGGCGGTCGCCGCGGCGCCCCAGACGTTGAACTCGTCGGCGGCGGCGCGGTAGGCCGCGACGGTGTTGGTGTTCGAGGGAGCGTTGGCGGTACCCACGTGCGGCATGCCGAGGATCTCCGCGGCGTCCAGCTCGGCCTGGATGTTGGAGCGCAGGTTGCCGATGCCGACATGGCTGCCGACGGCGCGCAGTCCGTGGTCGTCGAGAATGGTCCGGATCTCCGGGAGGGTGATCTGTCTGCCCAGGATGGACGTGGACTGGGTGTACCCGGCGAACTCGATCTCCTTGTAGCCGATCCGCGCCAGCTCGGCGAGGACGACGGCGAAGCCGAGCGAGCTCACCTTGTCGCGGACGCTGTAGAGCTGGACCCCGATGCGGTCCTTGGGGATGGGCAGCGTGCTCGTCGCGGCGGCGGCGGAGGTGGCGGTGGCGGCCCCGGTGACGGAGGCGGCGGCGAGGGCCACGGTGGTGCCGACGGTGGCGCGCAGGAAATCCCGGCGGTCGAAGGACTTGTGAAGATGACTCACGTTCACTCCTGTGAATGAGGAGAGGAGAATACGGATCGGGCGCACGGCCGGGCAGCAGGGCGGCGGTGCGCACCACGACGGCTGATCCGCGGACTCCGGAACCGGTGGAACGCGCTCCGGAGGGGGGCCGGCGAACGCGACGGGAGCCGTCGCGCGATGCGGGGAGGTACGGCGACGGGAGCCGCCACGCGATGCTGAGAAGTGCGGCGACGGGGGGATGGTCCGTCGTCATTGGCCGGGCGTCGGCGGGCGAGCCGCCGACGGTGCTCCTCGGCGTCAGAGGGAGGACTTGCCCGCTTCGTGGGCGTCCGCCCGCGCGGCCGCGGCACGGGCGGCGGCCTTCTCGGAGAGAGAGGCGGCCCGGTCCTCGGGCGCGGCCTCCCTGGCCGAGCGGGAGAACGACGGGGCCGCGGCCCCGGTCTCCCCGGTGACGGTGCCGCGCACGCGCGCCAGCTCGCCCACCACGAGGACCGGGTTGTTGCCCGTCGCGGTGAGACCGCCGCGCACGATCGCGTTGTCGAGGACCGCGGTCGCGGTGTTGTCGGTGACCGCCAGGTCGCCGCCGAAGTACGAGGCTCCGGCGCACGATCCGAGCAGCCCCTCACCCCCGAGCTGCAGGGCGTCGGCGTTGCCCGTGTACTTCGCGGCCCCGTACACCTCGCTCGCGCAGAACACACCGCCGAGGGTGTTCCCGTTCACGGTGAGCGCGCCCTTGACGGTGGAGTCGTACACGTCGCTGTACTGGTTGCCGTCACCGGTCAGCGCGGCGGACAGGGTACTGCCGGACACGTACAGCTCGCCCGCGTTGGTGGAGACGTTCCCGCCGAGGGTGGAGTCCACCGCGTACACGAATCCCCCGGTCGCGGTCACCGCCTTGACGTTGGCGTTCTCCAGGTGCGTGCCGAAGGCGGAACTGGCGGTCAGCGCACCCTTGACGGTGGTGTTCGTGAGGTCGAGATAGGCGTTCTCCCCCACGGTGACCGTGCTGTTGAAGGTGGCACCCGCGGCCACGAGGTCGGCCCCGGCCTCGACCGTCACCGTGCCCTTGACCTTCGTGCCGGTGAGGGTGCAGGACTTCCCGGCCGGAACGACCAGGTCGTTGGTGACGGTCACGGCGCCGCCGTCACCGACACAGGTGGTGTAGAGCGCTGCCTGGGCGGAGCCGGCGAAAGCCACCAGGCTTCCGGATGCCACCAGAGAGGCCGTGGCGATGAACGTACGAATCTTCATGTCGCTTCCCTTCCGCTGCGTTCACGGCAGAGTCGGTGACCCGGCCGGTGTGCCGTGCTTCGACGGTGTGCTGAGACGGTTCGCGAGCGGCTGCCGAAGCAGCGGTCGCGCGGCGCGGTGCCTCGTGACGGGCGGCGGTGGCCCGGCCATGGGGGGAGAGACGTGGAACGGCTCGTGAGTGAGAAGACGGCTTCGGAGTGACGCCGACTGGCTGCGGCGTTACAGGGACGAAACCTGTTCGATGGGCCGAGAGACTAGGACGCGGCGCGGAGGACTGTCCAGAGGTTCGGTACGAATCTGCTGAACTTTCTGCAGATTCATCAAAAGCTGGGAGAGGACCGAGAAAAGGTCGTGACGGCACCAGCTGTCCCAGGGGCATCAGGGGTGCCGGGGGCCGGTGACGGATCGGAGGCCCGCTCGTTCGCGCTCGCGAAGGTGCTCAGCTCCGGGTCGGGGGCGGCGGGCTCCGTGCGGCGGCGGGAGCCGCCCGGCCGGCCGCTGCCGTGTGCCCCCGTATCGGCGGTGACCCGGCGGAGGCCGTGATTCGGGCGCCTGCATGCCGCTGCGCCCAGCCCCGACGGGGGCTGGGCGCAGCGGCACACTCCGCGGTGGAACCCGAAGACCGGCCCGCCCCGCGGCCCGGTACGGGCGACACGGTGAGGTTGCCCGGTAGCAACGGCGAAGATCGCCGGGGGGCGGTACCCGGTACGTCCGTACGGACACACGGGACCGGTAACCGGGACCGGTACCCGGTACGTCCGTACGGACACCGCCTACGGGCGGCCGCCGCCCGGCTGCTCCGCGGTCCCCTGCCCCTCGATGTAGCGCCGCAGCGCCTGGCCCGCCTCACGCACATGACCCCGTATGTGCCGTTCCGCGGCGGCCGGGTCGCCCTTCCTGATCGCTTCCACGATCGCCCGGTGCTCGTCGAGGGCGACCGGCAGCCGGCCCGGGGCCTGGGCGGAGAGGCGGTTGCCCAGGCGCACCTGGGCGACGAGGTTCTCCGCGATGGGGATCAGCCGCCGACTGCCCGATCCCTCCCAGATCAGGCGGTGGAACGCGAGGTCCAACTCCCCGTACTCCTGGAGGTCTTCGGCGTCGACGGCCTCGCGCTGCTCGGCCAGCAACCGGTCCAGCTCCGAGGCGACCAGCTCGTGGTCGTGCGAGGAGGCCGCCCTGCGCGCGGCGATCCCGTCGACGGCTTCCCGCAGTTCGTACAGCTCCAGCAGGTCGTCGGTGCTGGCCTCGGGAACGAAGTAGCCGCGGTGCGGGACGGCGACGAGGAAGCCCTCGCGTTCGAGCGCGGCGAGGGCTGCCTTGATGGGGGTGGGGCTGAGGCCGAGTTGCTCGGTCAGCGGGCGGACGGTGACGCGGGAGCCCGGGGTGAGGGAACCGTCGAGGATCGCGGCCCGCAGATGGTCGTAGGCGGCGTTCAGCAGGGTGTGGCGCGGGACGGTCATGGTCGCGGGGCCCCCTTTTCTCCGTGAAGGCGTCGGCACCGACGGCGCTGTCCGTGCCCGAGGTGGTTGCGGCGCGTCAGTGGAGTCTGCGCTCGTACCAGCGGGACAGTACCGTCAGCGGAAGGCAGATGACGAAGAAGACGGCAAGTACGGAGCCGAGGATCGGTACGGCGTGGGACGACCCCCCGGAGAGTGTGAGGCGTTCGATGGAGCGCTGGGACGCTTCGAGGATGTCGAGCAGGCCGATGACGGCGGCCAGCGAGGTCTGCTGGACGAGGTTGACGACGAGACCGATCGTTGGGGGAATCGCTCGCCGGGCCGCCTGGGGCAGCAGGACGTGGCGCATGCGCCCGGGCCAGGGGAAGCCGAGCGCCGCCGCCGCCTCGGCCTGCCCGTGGGGCACCGACTGGACGGCTCCGCGCACGATTTCAGCCATGTTGGCGCTGCCCCACAAGGACAGGCCGATGGCGGCGGCGGCGAAGGTGTCCACCCGTACACCGATGATGGGCAGGACGAAGAAGATGAAGTACAGGATGATGATGATCGGCAGGCCCCGCCATATTTCGACGTAGGCCCGGACCACGGCGCGCACCGGCCTGACGGGCAGGGTGAGAGCGGCCCCGAGCGGCACGCCGGCCAGCAGGCCGGCGACCACGCAGACCAGGGCCAGCAGGGCGGTTTCGCGCAGGCCTTCGGCGAGGTAGTCGGCCACGGGCCCGACCCACGGGGGCATCAGTGTCCTCCTGATACGGCGAAGCGGCGCTCGACGGCCCCGGCGCCCAGTGACATGAGCCAGACCAGTCCCAGGTAGATGACGCCGATGGCGAGGAACATCTCGAACACCCGGAAGGTGACGGCGACTTGGTTGACGGCGGTCTGGGTGAGCTCCGGGTAGCTGATCGCGACCATGAACGACGAGTTCTTGAAGACCGAGACGAGAGTGTTGGTGACGGAGGGGAGCGCGGTGCGGGAACCGAGAGGGAGGCTGACGTGGCGGAAGGCGGCCGGGCGGGAGAAGCCGAGGGCCCGGCACGCCTCGACGTAGCCGCCTTCGACGGCCTCGAAGCCGGCGCGGAAGTTCTCCACGTTGTAGGCGCCGCCCCACAACAGCAGGGACAGCCAGCCGACGGTGAACCCGTCGAGCTGGAGCCCTGTTTCGGGCAGTGCGAAGTAGAGGAAGAAGATCTGCACCAGCAGGGGCGTGTTGCGGAACAACTCCACGTAGACCGTGATCAGTTGTCGGGCCACCGGCACGCGCAGCGCGCTGACCGCGCCGAACAGCACCCCGACGACCAGGGAGCCGGCCATGCCGATGGAGCTGATCGCCAGCGTCCGCAGCAGGCCGAGGCCGAGATCGTCGAGGTGGTGGAGGAGGAAGTTCGGATCGAAGTGGTAACCGGATGCGTCGGGCATGCTCAGCACGTCAGGGTGGAGCCGGTCGGGTAGGTCAGGTTGCTGCCCGGCCGGGGCACGTACGCCGCGAACTGCTTCTGCACCGAGGGGTCGGTGACGGTCTTCCGGAACTCGGTCCAGAGGAAGTCGGTCTCCTGCATGTGTGCCAGCGCGCCGTTGATCCAGGCCAGCATCCCGGCGTCGCCCTTGCGGACGCCCATGCCCCAGGGGCTGCCCGCCTTGGCGTCGCCGACGACCTTGAGCTTCGGATTCTTCGCCGCGAGGTCGAGCAGCAGGGCGTCGTCCTGGGCGAACGCCACGCCGCGCTTCTGGTTGAGCGCGGTCAGCGCCTGGCTGGTCTGGGTGAACAGGGTCTGCTTGGCGTCCTTCTCGCACTGGGTCAGCCAGAGGCTCGCGGTGGCACCGGTGGTGGAGATGACCGGCTTCCCGGCCAGCTGGTCGAAGGAGGTGATCGGGGAGTCCTTGGGCACCAGCAGCTTCACACCGCTCTGGAAGTAGGGCGAGGAGAAGTCGATGGTCTGTGCGCGTTCCTCGGTGTAGTTCATCGTCGCTTCGATCAGGTCGATGCGCTTGGAGGTCAGGAACGACACCCGGTTGGACCCGGTCACGCAGGTCAGGCTGAGCGCGTCGCGGTCGCCGAACGCGTAGGAGGCCAGCTGATGGGCGATCTCGATCTCGAAGCCCGCGTTCTTCGACGACTCGTCGATGTATCCGAACGGCGGGTAGTCGCACTTGACGCCGACGGTCAGCTTCCCCCTGCTCTTCACCTCGGCGGGCAAGGGCGCCCCCACGTCCACGGGCTTGCCGGCGGCTGCCCCCGAACCGCCCGAACCACCGGGCGTGTCCGACCCCTCGGACGAGGAGGAGCAGCCGACGGCGAGGGCCAGGACCATCGCCGTACCGAGGGCCGTGCCGATTGTCGATCTCATGATCCAACTTCCTTCATGCCCGCTCGGGCGGGCTGTCCGAGAACCTTGCGCAGGAATTGGCGGGTACGTTCGTTCCGGGGCCGGTCCAGCACATCGGCCGGGCGGCCCTGCTCCGCGATCACGCCGCCGTCGACGAACACCAGACGGTGACCGAGTTCACGGGCGAAGCCCATCTCATGGGTGACGCAGAGCATCGTCATCCCTGAGCGGGCGAGATCGCGCATCACGTCGAGGACCTCGCTGACCAGCTCCGGGTCGAGTGCGGAGGTCACCTCGTCGAACAACATCACGTGCGGGTCCATCATCAACGCGCGGGCGATGGCCACCCGTTGCTGCTGGCCACCCGACAGCTTCCTCGGGTACGCACCGGCCTTGGCCTCCAGCCCGACGCGGGCCAGCAACGCCTCGGCCCGTTCCCGCGCCTCGTCCTTCGGCATCCGCAGCAGCCTGCGCGGCGCCAGGGTGAGGTTGTCGACGACGGACAGGTGCGGGAAGAGGTTGAACTGCTGGAACACCATGCCGATGCGCCGGCGCACCACATTCAGGTCGACGCCGGGACCGGTCAGGTCCTCGCCCTCCAGCAGCACCTGACCGGAGGTCACCGGCTCCAGCAGGTTGACGCAGCGCAACAGGGTGCTCTTGCCCCCGCCGGAGGGACCGATGACGGCGACCACCTCGCCGCGGGCCACCGTCAGGTCGACGCCCTTGAGCACCTCGACGTCGCCGTACGCCTTGTGCACCCCGCGCAGCTCCACCATCGGCCGCGGCGTACCGGTGGGGGCCGGGGCGAGTGGGCCGTGGCTGCCCGGGGACTCCGTCATCGCGCTGCCCCGGGGGCCCAGGGCGTGCCGTCCGCGCCGGACGGGGCGGACGCCTCCGGCGGGAGGTCCGCGTCGCGCGCCAGCCGGGGCGGCTCACCGACGCGCAGGGTGCCGGGGTACTTCAGCGCACTGCCGGTGTTGAGGACCAGGACCTCCTCGTCGCCGTCGAGCCACTTGTCGGCGCGCAGCCGCCGCACCGCCGCCAGCGTCGCCGCACCCTCCGGGCACATCAGAAGACCGTCGGAGACGGCGCAGGCGGCCTGTTCCCGGAGGATGTCCTCGTCGTCGACGGCGATCGCCGTGCCGTTGCTGTCCCGGAGCGCGGACAGGATGAGGAAGTCGCCCAGCGCGCTCGCGACGTTGATGCCGAACGCGGCGGTGCGCGCCTGGTCCGACGGCCAGGGTTCGGCGGTCTCGGCCCCCGACTCGAAGGCCCGCACGATCGGGGCGCAGCCGCTGGACTGCACGGCCACGAACCGGGGCAGCCGTCCGGTGATCCAGCCCAGCGCGGTCAGTTCGTCGAGCGCCTTGCGGATACCGATCAGGCCGACGCCGCCGCCGGTCGGGTAGACCACGACGTCCGGTACCCGCCAGCCGAACTGCTCGGCGATCTCCAGGCCCATCGTCTTCTTGCCCTCGATGCGGTACGGCTCCCGCAGCGTCGCGGCGTTGAACCAGCCGTCCCGTACCGCCTGTCCGGCGATGCGGCCGGCGTCCCCGATCAGGCCGTCCACGACGTACACCCGGGCTCCGGCCGCCAGGGACTCCTTGCGGGTGACCTCCGGGGCGTCCTCCGGCATCACCACCAGACACTCCATGCCGGCCCGCGCGGCATAGGTGGCCCAGGCCGCGCCGGCGTTGCCGTTGGTCGGCAGAGCGAGCCGCCGCAGGCCCAGTTCACGCGCCCGGGAGACACCGACCGCGGCGCCGCGCGCCTTGAAACTGCCGGTCGGCAGCGCTCCCTCGTCCTTGGCCAGCAGACCCGGCACACCGATCGCCCGGCCGTATCCGGCGAGCGGCACGATCGGTGTCCAGCCCTCGCCGAGGGCGACCACATGGGCGCGATCGCGTACCGGCAGCAGCTCCCGGTACCGCCACAGGTCCGTGTCGCGCGACGCGATGTCCTCGGGCCGGACCGAGGCCCGCACCCGGTCCAGGTCGTAGCGTACGAGCAGCGGCGCACCGCACCGGCACACGTTCTGCGGAACGTCCGCGTCGTACCGTTCGGCGCACCGCCCGCACTCCAGGTGGGTCAGGGCGCTGGTCCATGTTCCGTCGTCGGGACGCAACCGTGTCTTCCTCTCCGTCCGATGGGGACGATCGCCGGTGGGGGAGGGCGGAACCCGCCCCCACCGGGGCGGTCTACTTTCCGAGGCGCCGGAACTGGTCGGCGGTGAGCTCCGTGGACGGCCCGTGGTAAGCGGCGTTGAAGAGCATCCGCTGCTCGGACCTGTTCCAGGTGCGGAACCCGATCTCGTTGCCGAAGGTGACGAGGTAGCCGTCGCCGATCGTCCAGGACAGCCCGTTGACCGCCGCGTCCAGGTGCTCCCCGCCGATCAGCCAGCCGCTCTGCAACTGCTCACCGCTGTCGGGGTACTTGGCGACCACCTCGACCGGGTAGGTGCTGGTGCTGGTCAGCCGGTACGCGTCGTTGGACACGAACCACACCGGGTTCTTCTCCGGCACGCCCCAGGCGGCCGGGTTCTCCGTGTCGAACTCCTGGCTCAGCAGCGCCCCCGGGCAGTAGAAGTCCGAGGAGGAACCGCCGGGCAGGGCCGAGGAGATGGGCAGGTCGAAGAGCGACTTCGCGGTGGCGGTGCCGCTCCCGAAGCTGACCAGCGTGCCGCCGCCGGTCACGAAGTCGTGCAACTGGCTCCAGCCGGTCGTGCCCACGCCGAACGCCCACGCCCACTCCGGCGGGTACTTCGTGGAGCTGAGGCCGTTGACGATGGAGTTCTTGCTGACTCCGTCCGGCATGACGATGGCGTCGAACCTGCCGGCGAGGTCGGCGTAGTCGTCCGCCTCCACGACGGAGTAGTTCACCCCGTACTGGTCGAACACCCACATCAGCCAGCCGGACGGCATGTTGTCCGGGGGCTTGAGCAGGCCGATCTTCGTCCCCGGCTTCAGCCGGAAGCCGGCCACGGACGGCACCTCGCCGAGGGTGGACACCGGGATGCCGGTGCTCTTCGAACCGGAGTCCAGGATCTTCCGGGCCCGCTCGGACGGCGGGACGAGGAAGGTCCCGGCGGGGTAGGCGCGACCGCCGTCGGTGAACCCGGAGGCGGCGCGGAAGGTGGGGATGTCCTGCTTCTGCAGCTCGGAGACGATCCGGAACACCCCGTAGGACTCCGGACCGATCGCGTACGCCCCGGTGGCCGGCGGCCTGGACGGCGCGGTGACCACCGGGGGCTTGACCGCGCTCAGCAGCCTGGTGTCGGCGGAGAACTCCGCGGTGATCAGATCGGCCTCGAAGCCGAGCAGCATGGGCAGGGTCTGCGCGGTGGTGTCGTACGGCCGCTGCGGCGGGCCGCCGGGGTACTGGAGCAGTTGCGGGTACTCCTGCACCTCCAGCAGCGTCTTGGCGAACCCGGCGTACGGCTGTTGCAGGTGGATGACGTAGGACCCGGCGGGGTACCGCTTGCCGTCGGCGGTGAAGGCGGCCCGCGCCTGGTGGATCTCCACCGCGCCGAGGTGGAAGATCTCCAGCGCGTCGAGGACCGCCTGCGGGTCGCGCTGCCCGGCCGGGATCACGTAGGCGTACGGACTGGTCCCGGTCACCGCCTTGAGGCCGACACGGTAGGAGTTGTACAGCCAGTTGTAGGTGTCGTACGCGACCGCCTCCAGGCCCGAGTAGAAGGCCTGGGAGACCCAGTCGATGATGTTGCGCAGCGTCCAGGTGTCGGAGTCGTACGGCTCGATGAAGTTGATGTCGGTGGTCTGCTGGCCGAGCGGCCCCTTGCCCACCTGGGGGTAGGCGAGGTTGGAGGCGGCCGCCGCCTCGGTGAGGATGCGCGCCGAGCCGTGGTAGACGCAGTACTGCCGGGACGGGGACCAGTAGTCGTACGTCGATCCCCAGCCGTTGCCCTTCATGCCGGCGACGGTCATGCCCCGCTGCATCGCCAGGCCCACCGTGTTGGTCTGCTGGACCAGGATGGGGTCGATGTTGGGGTCGTACGGGGACAGGTACGGCGGCGTGAACAGCCGCGGAGCACCGGCTCCGGCGCCGTGCGAGTCCTGGAAGACATGGGGCCGGTACTTGTTCAGGATCGAGACGTTGTGCCTGCTCTCGACCTGGGTCAGCATGATCCAGTCACGGTTGTCGTCGTGGCCGGTGTACTTGTTGTAGAGGTCGGGGTAGGTGCGCGCGTAGGCGGTGCCGGCCGTCTCGGCGAAGTAGTCGTTGACGAGGACGATGCCGTCCGGGTTCTGGCACGGCTGCAGCAGGATGACGAGGTTGTCGAGGATCCTCTCGATGTAGTCGGACTCCTCGGTGGCCAGCCGGTGGGCCCATTCGATGGCGGCCTGGGAGTTGCCGACCTCGGTCGAGTGGATGCCCGCCTGCACGAAGTAGAACGGCTTGCTCTCGGTGGCGAGTTTCTTCGCCTCGTCCTCGGACAGTCCCCGGGGGTCGGCCAGCCGGGCGTTGGCGGCGACCAGTTCGTCGAGCCGGTCGAGGTTCTTCGGCGAGCTGATGGTCAGCAGGACGTACGGGTAGCCCCGGGTCGTCTTGCCGATCTCCTCGAAGCGCACCCGGTCGCTGCGGGCCCCGATGAGCTCGAAGTACGGGACCATCCTGTCCCATTGGGCCAGGTAGCCCTCGGTTCCGATCGCCGTTCCGAAGTACTCCTCCGGGGTCGGGATCGGCCCCTTCTTCTGCGTCCCGGCGGACGGCCGGTCATGGCCGCCACCGGTCGCGGGCGCCGCGGAGGCGGTGCCCGGGTGGATCAGGGCCGCGGTGGCGCCGGCTGCCGCGGTGCCCCGGAGGAGCGCTCGGCGGGACAGTCTTGAGCCTTCACTGCTGGTCATCTACCGACATCGCCTTTCACGGTCCGGCAGGGGGCCGGACCGCTGTTCGTCGCGAAGCCGCGGTGGGGCGACTCCGCTGCTCTCTGCGGGGGTGACGTGCAACGCCGCGGGGGAGTGCGGCGCCTCGACGGCTGTCACCACACCCGGGTGCTGTGCGCTGCTGTGGTGCCGTGCGCTGCTGTCGGGCAGGCCCACGTGATCCGCGTGGGCCCCGACTCCGGGCGTGAGTGCCTTGTCATGCTCTTGCCTTGCGTTGTCGTGCCCACGCAATGTGCCAGCCGGCGTCGGGCCGGGGCAACGATTCAATACTGGATTTAATATCAAAAGAACAATGCTGAAACACTTGGCCGTGGTGGTGGCGGTGTGGGCTTGACGTGAGCAACTGGGCGACGTCGAGTGTCAGTTGAGGAGATGCGCAGATGAGAGTCGGGTGACGGTCGCAGGGCGCGGCGGAGAGTTGCGCCTGCGTCGATGCGAAACACGACACGCGGGAGTCCCGCGGCCGGCCGGAGTTCCGCGTCCCGAGGGGTGACCCGGGAGGCCCGCGCGGCGGCAGAGCGGCGCGGCGGCACGCCAACACGCCGGTGCGGCGGCACCGTTCGAGGTCGAGGCTCACTTCCCCGCGCGGACGTCCCGGGCGGTGCCTACAGCGGGCGCCGGCCGGTGAGCTCCTGCCACTGCGTCCGGGCGTCGTCGAGCGCGGCGCGGGCACGCGGGAGCCTGGGATCGGCGCGGTGGCGGGCGCGCGTCTCCTCCAGCCGCTCCCGCGCCGCCTCCACCGGACCGGTCGCCTCCTGGGCCTCGCGCAGCGCGGCTTCGAGGGCGGCGATGTCACTGTCGCGCGTCTCGCGCGAACGGTGCGCCGCCACAGCGGCGTTGTGGAGTCGCACGCTGAACTCGCGCACCGTGTCCTCCGGAAACTCCTCGCCCTCGTAGCGCTCCATGCGCTTCTGTCCGTCCGGGTGCGTGAGATAGACGTAGGACACGTGCTCGGCGCGGGCGAGCTCGAACCCGACGTGCAGGCCGGCCAGCGGCAGCTCGTCCTCGGAGACGACGACCGAGTGCTCGTACAGCGTGATCGGGCCCAGCTGATGGACCCGGTCACCGCGGTCCGGTGCGCGCCGCTGTTCCAGTTCGGCCTCGGCCTGGTGCACCCGCCGCCGATGGGCGGCCTCCGCCCGCTTCACCCTGGTCCACGCCCGCCACGTCTCACGACGAGCGGCGCTCCGCAACGTGCGTACGGCACCGCGGGCGTCGTCCAGGGCTCGCCGCTCCTTCCGGTACGCCTCGTGAAACGCGTGCGCCCACCGGCCCGGGTAGCGAAGGAGCCGCCAGGCCGTCCCGGCCGCGACCAGAACCACCGGCGCGACCACCCACCACAAGACGCTCACGTGCTCCCCCTTCGCCGCACCACGGCACTGCCGTCGACGAAACCAATAGCGGGGAGTGTGGAGGCACGTCAACTCACCTTCTCCCTCGACGTATTGTGCGGCGCGCGTGGTTCAGGGCATTTGGCGTGGAACATGCGGAAATAGGAACAGAGTCCGTCCCGAAGCGAATCCGCGCTCGTGGCGGAACAGCGCGCATCGCGGATCGCCTGCCACGACTTCACCGGCCTGCTGGAAGGCGGGATGCCGATGCCGTGCGGACTGTCTTCCCTCGGCATGGGCCCCGGCGGACTCGTGCAGTGTCCGGCCGGCGATCGTGGGAGCCCAGGAGGCGAGGGACGCCGAACGTCCGCCGAATCAAGTGCTGCTAGCTTCGTGCCCGTGATCGTATATCCGCTGTGGCATGTCGGCCACCAGAACGAAGCCGGCGACGACGGCTCGACCGTGCACGTCGATGAGAGTGGCGTGTTCTGCGACGAGTCGGACGGCGACGACGTCAAGCTGCTCGGTATCTACTCGACCCTCGAACGGGCGGAGGAGCGCGTGCGCCGGGCTCGACTGCTTCCGGGCTTCCGTGATGAACCGGAGTGCTTCTACTTCGGCCCCTGCGAGCTCGACGAGGACGGTTGGGCGGAGGGCTTCGTACGAATCCCGCCGGGCGAGTAGGCCCTGGGGAGGATCCGGCTGCGGCCGCAGCCGCTCGGCGCGGCCGCGCCGCACGGCCGCGCCGCACGGCCGCGCCGCACGGCCGCGCCGAGCGGCGCGGGAGGGCCCGTTCCTCCGAACGGGCCCTCCCGGTCGTGCGGTTGAAGGCGGTCAGACGCGGTCCGCCGCGATCAGCAGGTACTGGAACGAGCCGTCCTTGTACGAGTTGATGAACGCCTCCTCGATCCCCGTGACCAGCGAGGACGTGGCCCGCAGTTCCCAGTAGGGCAGCGTGTCGGGGGTGAGGTCGACGACGGCCGTGGGCACGAGGCGGTTGTCGGCCATGGCGCGCAGGTACTCGCGGCGCGAGTGGATGTTGCACTCGAAGTGCGCGTTGATCTGCGAGACCCACTTCGAGGGCTGGCCGTACCGCGGGTTCCAGCAGCCGGTGATGGTCACGTACCGGCCGCCGACCTTGAGGACGCGGGAGTGCTCGGCGAAGAGGTCCTCGAGGTCCACGTACATGCTCGACTCGTTGTTCCACGAGCCCGCGGCCGACCCGGTCTCGAAGGGGGTGGCGAGCATGTTGCAGACACGGGCGCGGACATGGTCCTGGATGCCGAGTTCACCGGCCCGGCCGTTGGCGAACTCCGCCTGCTTCGCCGAGAGCGTGACGCCTTCGACCGTGCAGCCGAAGCGCTGGTGCGCCATCACCATCGAGCCGCCCCGGCCGCAGCCCGCGTCCACCAGGGTGTCGTCCCGTCCGATGTCGCCGAGGTGCCCCAGGAGGTACTCGGCCTGCGCCGACTCCAGGCGGTGGAGTTCGGCGATGAGCTTCTTCTCGCTCTCGCTGTCCTCGGGGCTGCCGAGGGCCGCGTGGTCCACGTCGCCGATGCCGTAGTGGTGGTGGTACAGGCCGTCGACATCGCCGAGGCGCAGGTTCACGGGCCTGGCCTCCCCGTCCCAGTAGCGGGCGATGTCCCCCTGGTAGGGCGTCGCCGGACCGGCCGTCGCCGGCCGGGGGATGCGCAGGGAGGCGGGGGCGGCGGTGAGTTCGGTGTGGGTCACTGATGAATCCGTTCTTTACCAGAAATCGGGCAGGCGGTAGCGGAAGGTGTTGGACCGGTGCCAGTAGTGGTTGCCGTCGACCCAAGCGGCCACGCCCCGCAGGAAGCGCTGGACTTGGGGAGCGGGACAGGCCTCGGCCAGGGCCGCGGCCTCCGCCTCGAAGTCGTGCATGAGGTCGTTGTGAACCTCGACCGCCTTCAGATAGGCGTCCCGCTCGGAGAGGCCCTCGCGTTCGGCGATCACCACCGGCAGGTTCAAGTGCAGGCCGGGGGAGTCGAGTTCCTTCATGTAGGAGTACAGGTCGTTCACGATGGTCGTCGCGTTCCCGGCGAGCGCGATGACCTTCTGCATGTCGGCCCGGGCGTGCAGGTCCGCCGGAAGTTCGTAGCCGCCGACGGTGTCGGTGATCGTCGGACAGGGGCGGAAGTTGTTGAACTGGCGCATCGCCAGGTACTCCCACACCTCCGGTACGCGGCCTTCCTGCGACCAGGCCGCTTCGGCGAGGTACCCCAGGTGCAGCCGGGCCATGTCGTGCCGGAGCCGGTCCGCCTGGGACGCGCCGGCCGCCCGTGCGAAGTACTCCATGGCGGAGTGGTACGCGCGCCGCGGCGCGTCCGCACGGAGCGACTCGGCCCACTGCGGCTGGTACTCCGCGGTCGTGTACAGGGGATCGAGGGCGGTGTGCGCCAGTAGAAGGCGTTCTCCGAGACCGATGGGCGAGCCGCCGTGGTCCTCGCAGTAGCAGTCGTCCACCGCGTTCTCGGCCACCATCAGGCGGGTGGCCAGCATCAGGTGGTCGACGGTGGGCGCGTCCGGATGGCAGGCGACCATGTAACGGCCCACGGAGAATCCGTCGAACTCCTCCTCCCAGTCGTCGGGAAACAGGCTGACCTCGTCGACCGCCCAGTCCTTGATCCGCCGGCTGACCTCCTCCACCCGTACCGGATCGGGCTCGGGCACCGGGTGGTAGTAGAGCCCCGGTACGGGCGTGCCCTCCGCCGAGTCCACAGCCGCCTCCGCCAACGTTTCTGCAGGCGAACGCAGGGGTGAGGGCACGGGCGCCGGCAGAGATGAGGGCGGCGGCAGCGGCGTCGGCGGTGCTTCCCGCAGGACCAGGCGGAGCCCCGCCGTGCCCAGGCCGCTGGGGCCGCGCAGGAGGCGCTCCAGACCCGCGTCCTGCGTCGGCGCCTTGGCCTCCACGGCGCCGAGGTCGGTGGTCGGGGCGGGTACGGCGATCGCGGGCGGGTGGTCGGGCGCGAGAACCGCAGGCGGGGCGGGAGCGGGGACCGCCGCGGGCGGCTCGGGTACGGAGACCGCGTCGGGCGGGCCGCCGGTGGCGGCCGTGATGTCGTGGGCGCGGGCCGCGGCGGCGGCGAGTACGTGCGCCCCGAAGTGGGCGGCGGCCTCTGGCAGGCTCGACCGTGGTGGTGGCAGCTCGGGCGCTGGCATCCATGGCTCCTTGATGGGATGGGAGGCTCTCCGAAAGCCCTCCGGGGCACACGCGGCCGCCCCGGAGGGTCACAGGGCACGTCGTCGCGCCGGGCCGCCCCCTCTTCTTCCCGGGCGGCCCGCTACGGGACAGCCCCTACCTGGGCCAGTGGGCGATCTGCACGTTCTCCAGCACGCCGACCGCGTCCGGCACGAGGATCGCGGCGGAGTAGTACGTACTGACGAGGTAGGAGGTGATCGCCTTCTCGTCGAGCCCCATGAAGCGCACCGACAGGCCCGGCTCGTACTCGTCCGGCAGCCCGGTCTGGTGCAGGCCGATGACGCCCTGGTTCGCCTCACCGGTACGCATGCAGAGGATCGAGCTGGTCTTCTCCGGCGTGACCGGGATCTTGTTGCAGGGCAGGATCGGGACTCCGCGCCAGGCAGGCACCTGCTGGCCGCCGAGGTCGACGTGGTCCGGGTAGATACCTCGCGCGTTGAACCCGCGCCCGATCGCCGCGATCGTCCGGGGGTGTGCGAGGAAGAACTTGGAACCGCGGCGACGGCAGAGCAGTTCGTCCAGGTCGTCCGGGGTCGGCGGGCCGGCGTGCGGCTGAAGGCGCTGCTTGAAGTCGGCGTTGTGGAGCAGGCCGAACTCCCGGTTGTTGATCAGCTCGTGTTCCTGACGCTCTCTCAATGCCTCGATGGTCAGCCGGAGTTGTTCCTTGGTCTGATTCATCGGGCCGTTGTAGAGATCGGCGACCCTGGTGTGGACCCGCAGAATGGTCTGGGCGACCGAGAGTTCGTACTCGCGCGGCTTCAACTCGTAGTCCACGAAGGCGCCGGGCAGCTCCTGCTCGCCGACGTGACCGGCGGACATCGCGATCTCCGCCTCGCCGCGGTGGTTCTGCTGCCGGCCCGAGAGCGACGAGAACGCCTCGACGTGGGCGCGGAGACTCGGCGCCCCGGAGAGCACATGCGCGAAGTCGGCGCGCGACAGGGTGAGCAGCGTGCCCGAGGTCTCGGCGGTGGCGGTCTGCTCCCACCGGGCGTCCTCGTCGAGCAGGGCGTCCTCCCCGAACCGGTCGCCGTCGGCGAGGACGTCGAGATCCACCTCGTCGCCGTAGCTGCCCACGGAGGTCTGGCTGACGCGGCCGTGGGCGATCAGGTGGATCCGGTCCGCCGGCGCCCCGCGCTCGACCAGCGTCTCACCGGCACGGAAGTCGCGCTGTTCGCAGCGGTCGGCGAGAGCGGTCAGCACCTCCACGTCGTCGAAGCCCCGCAGCAGCGCCAGTTCACCGAGCTCCCTGGGGATCACCCGGACATCGGCGCCGTCCTGGACGAACTCGATGGTCCCGTCGCCGACGGTGTAGGACAGACGACGGTTCACCCGGTACGCGCCGCCCTGGGTCTCCACCCAGGGGAGCATGCGCAGCAGCCACCGGGAGGTGATCTCCTGCATCTGCGGGGCGGACTTGGCCGTGTGGGCGAGGTTGCGGGCGGCGGCCGTGCCCAGACTGGACTGCCGGGGCAGCTCCAGTTGCTCGTCCGGGCTGGAGTCAACAGTCATCGTGCACGCTCTCCGTGGTCAGGGCGGTGACGCGGACATACGGACGCCACCGGGCAACTGGAGGAAAAGGGGTTATGTGAACGGAAACCCGTCCAGACGCCGAGGACACTAACGGCCGCTCCGCCTCCCGGACCAAGGGAAGCCGTCGACATTAACTCGATACGATGATCGCGGGCCGCAGGATGTTTGCACGGGCGCAGAGGCGATTCGTCCGCGATGGGCCGTGGTGCGACTGCCGTACACGCACGGCGAGGCCGCAACCTCGCGGCTGCGGCCTCGCGTTACTTCTA
>NZ_JBSFHV010000010.1:0-211778 GCF_053597235.1 Streptomyces sp. NPDC001493 | reverse complement strand
GTCGCTCTCGCTCTCGCTCTCGCTCTCGCTCTCGCTCTCGCTCTCGCTCTCGCTCTCGCTCTCGCTCTCGCTCTCGCTCTCGCTCTCGCTCTCGCTCTCGCTGGAGAGGCCGGAGAGGCTGGAGAGGGGACCTATGTCATCCGTCGGACTCGGCCGAGGGAATGTAGGCTCCGGGCACGTCCTTGGGCGCGAAGATCTTCTTCTCGCCCGGGTACGGCTGCTTCCAGTTGTGCGTCTGATACCAGGTGAAGTGATTCATCTGCGCGGGGTTGGCGTAGTCGGGCACGGCGTTCGGGCCGGTCAGGCGCTGCTGGGACTTCCAGGTGTCCCACTGCGACGCCAGCGGTTCCATGTCCGCGGGCACCTTCGCGACCGGAACGGCCGCCGCGGCGGGGTCCTGCGGCGCCGGTGTGTCGAGGCCGCAGGCGGGCGCGGTCTTCAGCCCGTCGGTCAGCGAGGTCCGGTTGGCGAGCGCGTCGAACGGCCGGAGGTCCGGCTTCGCGGTGAACGCGCCGGTCATCGGGGTGGCGGCGCTGTCCTTCTGGTTCATCGGGTGGATCCCGAGGATCTGCTCGATGGTGCGGACGACCGTGATCTGCGAGTAGTAGTGGCTGTCGACGGTGGAGCGCTGGGCGTAGGGGCTGATGATCTGGATGGGGGCGCGGTGGCCGTCGACGTGGTCGAGGCCCGCCTGGGAGTCGTCCTCGACGACGAAGATCGCCGAGTCCTTCCAGTACCTGCTGTGCGAGATCTCGTCGACGATCCTGCCGACCGCGAGGTCGTTGTCGGCGACCTGCGCGGCCGCGTTCGCCGGGCCGCCGGTGTGGTCGCTGGAGAGCCAGAACATGTTCAGGTTCGCCGGGCCGTTCTTCTCGAAGTCCTGCTTCCAGATCCCGTAGCGGTAGACGTCCGGGACGCTGGTGTCGAACTTCGGGAAGCCGTGGACCGACACGTCGTTCAGTGACGGGATCGGCGAGGACGAGACCATGGAGTAGGCGGTGTCCTGACCGGTCGCCTCCATGTTCTTGCTGTCGCAGTACAGGTTCTGCCAGCTCGCGTCGGCCGGCTTGGTGAGGAACTGCTGGAACTCACCGAAGTCCCGTACGGACTTGCCGGCCGCCTGGGCGCCGGTCCAGATGAAGCCCGTCCGCTGGTGGCCGAGGGCGTCGTCCTCGGTGTCGTAACTGCGCAGGTACTCGCCGGCCGAGGACTCCGTGTACTCGGGGTTGTCGGCCTGCATCAGCCAGTTGTGGCCCTCGGCGGAGTTCGTGCCGATGTCGTAGGTGTTGTCGTAGAGACCGAACTCCTTGGCCAGCGCGTGCTGGTTGGGGGTCACGTTCTCGCCGAACTGGGTCAGCGACGGGTCGCCGTTGCCCTCGGGGATGTCGCCGAGCACCTGGTCGTAGGTCCGGTTCTCCTTGACGATCATGAAGACGTGCTTGATCGTCGAGGGATCGCCGAGCCGCGCGGGCACCGGCACAGGCTTCGCCTTGCCCTTGCCCTTGGCCACCTCGACCGCGCCCTTGGTCCAGCCGTTCTGCCGGAAGACCTTGGCCGTCTCGGACTTGACGGTCTTGTCGCTGGGCAGCGCGAACCGCGTCAGGCTCGACGTCGTGTCGTGGGTGGCGTGACCGGCGGCGGTGGTGGCGCGGCGGGCGTCGATTCCGCGGGTGTGGGAGACGACCACCTCGTTTCCGACGGTGGCGATCTCCGCCGGGAAGTAGTCCGTCGGGAGCAGGCCGACGTAACTCACCGGCTCCTGCGGGCTCGTGTAGCGGTAGACGGCGACCGCGTTGGCGCGGCCGAGCGTCACCAGCAGGTGCCCGTCGCCGGTGAGGGCCACCGCGTCGGGCTCGTACCCCACCGAAGCCTCGGGCCACGGACGGGTGGCGATGGTCTGCACGACCTTGTCGCTGGAGGTCTTGATGACCGACACGTCGTTGGTGGCGGTGTTGGTGACGAACACCGCGCCGCCCTTCGCGAACAGCGCGGTCGGGTGCAGCCCGACATCGATGCTCCGGACGGCGGCCGTCGGCCTGCCCAGGTCGATGACGCTGACCGTGCCGGTGGTGGTGGCGCCGGTGGCCGGGTCGGCGGGTACCTGGGTGCCGTAGGAGTTGATCGTGGTCTCGCCGGCCTTGGCCGTACGCCCGCCCTCGTTGCTGACGTAGAGCTTGCCGTCGGCCTCGACCAGGTCGCGCGGGGCGTTGCCCACCGCCCAGCTCCGCTCGACGGCCCCGGTCGCCGCGTCGACGGCGACGACCCGGTTCTGCCCGTTGACCGCGGAGTACACGGTGGCACCGTCGGACGAGAACACGGCCTCGCCCACCAGCGCGTGCTTGGCTCCGTCCGCCGCGATCGCGACCGTCGTCGGATTGGCGACGGTCCCGTCGGGGTTCACGTCGAACCGCGTGTAGCCGTCGGTCTGGCCCAGCCACAGCTGCTTGCCGTCGGGCGAGTACGTGGGGCCCTCCTGGCCCACGGCGTTGCTGCCGATGCGCGGTACGGAGGACGCCGCGTTGCCGACGAGCTGCTGGACCTTCCAGCTCTTCAGGTCCACGATCGACAGCGCCGCCCCGCCGTCGGTGACCGAGGCCGCGAGGTGCGTGCCGTCGGGGCTCACCGAGGACGACATGATCTTGCCGTTGTCGAGGACGAGACGGTCGCCGTACGGGGCGATGTACTGGTCGCTGGAGATGACCTGGCCCTGGTGGGTGGTCTGCCCCACCTGCTCGGTGCCGAACTGCCGCGTCGTCGCGAAGGCGGTGCCGGCGGCGGCGACCGCGAGGACGGTGACGCCCGCCGTCAGGGGTATCCGGCCGGCACGTCTGCCGAGCAGGCCGGAACGGCCCTTCTCGACGCGCCTGCGTATGACCTGCATGGAACTATCCCTTCGTCGTTCCGAGCAGTTCGACATTGCCGTCGAACTGCCAGAGGGGGTTCGGGGTGTCTCCGTTCGGGGACCGCACCAGGAAGTAGCCGTTCACTTCCTTGGGCCCGTCGCCGTCGGCCATGTACCGCCCGTCCGGTGTGACGTCGAGCTGGTAGACGGCCGTCCCGGTGGCCTCGACGTCCGGGAGGTGCCAGGAGACGACGCAGCGCCAGTCGTTGCCCGCGCCCCGCGCCCCGTCCCCGACGGTGCCCTTGGTGCAGGCCGCCGTCGCCCTCAACTGCGCCTCGGTGACACCGGGGCGGTGGAGCTGCTCCGTCTGCAGGCGGTACAGGTGGGCGAAGGAGGTGGCGACCGAGCGCTGCACCTTGTCCTGCTCGATCCCGCTCCCGGTGGCCGGGGTCGCCAGGGCGACGCTCCCGACCGTCACCGCGAGCAGTCCGGCGAGCGGCAGGGCACCGGCGGTGAACGCGCGGCGGGACGAGCCCTCGTCCGTCAGGTTGGTGAAGTCGCGCCGCAGGAAGTGCAGGTACGCCAGAGCCGTCGCCACCACCGCCCAGACGAGGCTGACCGCCATCCCGACGAGCAGCGGGCCGAGTTGTGCCGGTTCGGTGAACAGGCCGCTCCAGGCGATGAAGGCGTACCCGGGCAGGGCGAGGCGCACGGCGACGGGAAGCGGCATCATCTGGACGAGCTGCATCGCCAGCGCGACGAGTGCGGGCAGCAGCAGGCCCATCGGGGAACGCCCCAGCGTGACGGAGCCCAGCAGCCCGACCCCGGCGAGAGCCAGCGTCGGCGCGAGGACGCAGGCCCAGGCGAGCAGCACCCTGGCCGCCGCGTCCGCCGGCGTCAGCTGATGGCCGTCGAGACCCGCCAACGGCTGGTTGCCGACGGCCAGGAGCCCGCCCGCCACGCTGGAGACGACCAGCCCGGCCACCAGGATCAGGATGACGGTGAGGCTGGCCAGCGCCTTCGCAGCGAAGATCCGCCGGGGCGACCGGACGGCCACCAGCAAGTGGCGCCAGGTGCCGAGCCGGTCCTCCGAAGCGAACACGTCGCCCGCGACGAGCGAGGTCAGCAGCGGCAGGGCCCAGATGCCCGCGAAGCCGAGCACCACCAGCGGCCCGGCCCACCCGGTGGCGTGCATCCAGCGGCCGAACAGGGTGTCGACGGGCAGCGAGCTCTGCCGGCTCACCGCGGCGACGAAGAGAGCCGGTGCGACCCAGCAGGCGAGGACCACCAGGCGGACGCGCCACTGGGAGAGGAGTTTGACCGCTTCGAAACGGTAGACGCGTCCCACCGAGACGGGACGGGCGCCGGGACCGGCGGCCTCCTGCGGCTCGGCGAGGGGCGTGGTCATCGGCCGGCCTCCGGCGGGTCGGTCGGGAGCGCGGTCGTCGGGCGGCCCCTGCGGGTCGGTGAGGGTCGCGGTCATCGGGCGGCCTCCTGCGGCTCGGTGAGGGCGAGGAACGCCGCTTCGAGCGGCGACACGACGGGGGCGAGTTCCCGCAGGGCGATGCCCGCCCCGACGAGCCGCACCACCAGGTCGTCCAGGGCGGGCACCAGGGCGCGTACCAGGAGCACCTCGGCGCCGGGCCGCCTCGCGGTGTCCTCGACGATCTCGACCCCGGCCGTGTCCGCGGCGACGCGGAGGGCCGCCTCCGGGTCCGACGTGAGCACCCGGTACGAGAGCTCACGGTTCTCGGTGGCCAGCCGCCCCAGGGGACCGGAGAAGACGACCCGGCCTCCCGCGAGGATGGTCACCGCGGAGCAGAGCGCTTCGAGGTCGTCCATGCGGTGGCTCGACAGCACGACGCTGGTCCCGCCCGCCGCGAGCCTGCCGAGGACGCCGTGCACATGTCTCTTCCCGGCCGGGTCCAGGCCGTTGGAGGGCTCGTCGAGTACGAGGAGCCGGGGCCGGGTGAGCAGGGCCGCGGCGAGACCGAGCCGCTGGCGCATACCGAGGGAGAACCCGCGGGTGCGGTCGTCGGCGACATCGGTGAGCCCGACCTGTTCGAGCGCCTCGTCGACCGCGGAGCTCCGTGGACCGCCGCCACGCAGGGTGGTCAGCGCGGTGAGGTTCTGCCGTGCGGTGAGCGAGGGGTAGAGACCCGGACCGTCCACGAACCCGGCGACGCCCTCGGGCGCGGAGAGCGCCCGGCCGACCGGCGTACCCAGGATGTCGAGCCGGCCGCCGTCGGCGACGGCGAGACCCAGCAGAAGGCCGAGCAAGGTCGTCTTGCCGGCTCCGTTCGGTCCGACCAGCCCGTGGATCTGCCCCTGCGGTACCTCCAGATCGACGCCGTCCAGTGCGATGACGTCCCCGAAGCGCTTGGTGATCCCGCGAGCCCTGATTGCGGGGAGAGTGTCCATGAGTCCCTTCCTCGAACGACCTCCGAGGACAGTAGGTTCGGCACCAGGCCCCTTCAGGGGCGCGGAGTTGAACGGTCCGGGAACGGAAGAAGGCAGTCCTCGGCCGCAGCGGTGACTTCCGTCCGTTTGCGGAGAAACCGGCGATACGCCGAACTCGCCGGGACTGGTGCGGGATTGATCACGCGGGTGGGCGAGCCGCCGCTCCGGCCCTCCGGCACCACCCGGCGTGTGCGGACACCGTCCCGGCCGTCGTGCGCTTTGATCGGTGGATCAGAGGCTGTGGGACAGCCGTGAGGCAGGGCGAGGACCGTCGATGGAGCACCCGGCATGACTGAGGAAGAACCCACCACCGCCCACTGGCTGTTCGGTGATCAGCTCGGCCCCCACTTCACCGACCCGGCGCGGGGCGGACCGGAGCGGGGCGTGCCGCTGGTGATGATCGAGGCCCGGAGCGTCTTCCGTCGCAGACGCTTCCACCGCGCCAAGGCCCATCTGATCCTCTCGGCGATGCGCCACCGGGCCGCCGAGCTCGGGGACCGGGTGCGGTACGTCAAGGCGGACACCTACCGCCAGGGCCTGCGCGAGGCCGTCGGGGACGGCCCGGTGACCGTGCACCACCCCACCTCCCACACCGCGCGCGCCTTCGTGGACGCGCTGCCCTCCGTCCGCGTGCTGCCGGCGCGCGGCTTCCTCGTGGCGCACGACGAGTTCAGGAAGTGGGCGGACGGCCGGGGGACGGAACGCCTGCGTCAGGAGGACTTCTACCGGTGGGTCCGCCGGACGCACGAGCTGCTGATGGAGGGCGAGGCGCCGAGCGGCGGCCGGTGGAACCTGGACCACGACAACCGGCAGCCCCCACCGCGCGGTGCGACCGGCCTGGGCGTTCCGGCTCCCTACCGGCCCCGGGAGAGCGACATCGACGCGGAGGTGCGCTCCGACCTCGACCGCTGGGCGCGCGACGGGGACGTCGCGTTCGTCGGCGAGGACGCGCCCCGCAGGTTTCCGGCCACCCGCCGCGAAGCCCTCGCGGCGCTCCGCCGCTTCGTCGAACACCGGCTGGCCACGTTCGGCGCGTACGAGGACGCGATCCTCGCCGGCGACGCGACGATGAGCCACAGTCTGCTCTCCTCGTCGCTCAACCTCGGCCTGCTGGACCCCGCGGAGTGCGTCGAACGGGCCGAGGCGCGGTGGCGGTCGGGCGACGTGCCGCTCAACAGCGCCGAGGGCTTCGTCCGGCAGATCGCCGGATGGCGCGAGTTCGTCTGGCACGTCTACTGGTACTTCGGCCCGGACTACCGGGAGAACAACGCCCTGCACCACCGGAACCGACTGCCCGACTGGTTCACCGAACTGTCCTCGGAGGGCACCGACGCGAACTGCGTCGCCCAGGTCCTGGACCAGGTCAGGGAGACCGGCTGGACCCACCACATTCCGCGTCTGATGATCCTGGGCAGCCTCGCCCTCCAACGCGGCTGGGACCCCCGGGCCGTCACCGACTGGTTCCACCGCGGTTTCGTGGACGGCTACGACTGGGTCATGGTCCCGAACGTGGTGGGGATGTCGCAGTACGCCGACGGGGGCCGCATGACCACCAAGCCGTACACCTCCGGGGGCGCCTACATCGACCGCATGAGCGACCTCTGCGGGACCTGCCGCTACAAGCCCTCCGTACGGGTCGGCGAGGACGCCTGCCCCTTCACCGCCGGGTACTGGAACCTGCTGCACCGCCACCGCGACCGGTTCGAGCACAACGCTCGGATGAGCCGGGCGGTGCGGGGGCTGGACCGGCTCACCGATCTCGACGCGCTGCTGGAGCAGGAGCGCCGTCGCCGCGACTGAGGGGCGTCCCCGGCGGGCGCGCCCCGCTCTCGCGGGGGTCCCGTCGGTCACTCACCGCTCGTCCCTTTCGGCTTCCGGATATTCCCCTGGCACGGGCAGGGATCTTTCTCGCTTCCACGAGCGGCCAATTCTGGCTTGTTCTGCCGCCCCAGGCCGAGGTTACCGAACGGCAGTCGGGGCGGTGATCCATGGCCGAAAGGCGTTCCTTGCGGCCCCGATGGCCTCAAGATAGCCTCCCGTTTCGTTCCGCCCGCCGATGATCAGTCGGGAGTTCGAACTCGGGCGCCCGTGCTCGAAAGGATGCTGTTCCGCCGGCGGAGGAAGGTGTCGTCCGGCCCGCGATCCGTGCCGTTTCGAGTGATCCACAGTGAGAAATCGAAGAGAAATGCACTCAACCTCTGGAGCGAGGGGACGGTACATCTTGCGATCATCTTCCGGGATCGACGAAACGGAATCCGCCGGGGAGGCCCACTCCGAACCCGTGGAATACGGCGAGGCCATCGAGGCGCGGAAGAGCTTCGAGGAGCTCGGCTACCTCGTGCTTCCCGGCTTCCTGCCCCCCGCGCTCGTGGATCGCCTGGTGCCCGAGGTGGACCGGTGGATGGACGAGGGGCTGCGCGCCCGGGCCATCGCCTGCAGCACCGGTACGGCGGCGGGCGCCCACCCGCCCGTGCTGGAACTCGAACTGCCCGCCCACGGCGAACTGCTCGTCCACCCGCCGCTGATGAGCCTGCTGGCCGACGTCATGGGCGGCCCGTTCGTCCACCATCACATGCACAGCCAGCGGCAGGGAGCCGGCGACACCGGCAAGCCGTGGCACCACGACAACGAGCCCAACGACCGTGGCGACAGGTCGCTGGTGATGGTCCACGCCCTGCACTACCTGGGTGGACTGAACGAGGCGATGGGCAGCCTCGCGGTGCTGCCCGGATCGCACCACGAGGACGTGGCCAAGGACTACCGCGCCGGACTCGGCACGGCCGAGCAGCCGGGGGAGGAGGTGATCGACCGCCTGCCGCGCGGATCCACGGTCCTGATCAACTCGGCCGTCTTCCACGCCCGGCGCCCCGCCCCGTCCCCCGTGGCCGGACAGGACCGGTACTTCGTCGACGCCTCCTACTGCCGCACCGGCGCCCGGTGGCGGCCCGTGAAGCCGTACTGGCGGTACATGCTCGCCCGGGCCGAAGAGCTCGGCCTCGGCCGCGGAACGTGGCCCGAGCTTTTCTCCGACCGGCATTTCACCGAATTCCAAGGGGTGGTGGGACGATGACGGCGGAAAGGGGTTCTCTCGTGCGCACTCTGGAATCCGTCACGTTCTCGGAGGTGCTGGACGTGTACGGAAAGGACCATCCCGCCGGCCGGTCGCACGCGTCCAACACCAATGAGGACGGCGAGAGGAATCTGCACCGGGCCCACGCCCTGCTCGGTTCCTGGTACCGGGCCGAACTCGGCCGCGCCGATATTCTCGATGTCGTTCTGCCCTGGCACCTCGGCGAATCGGGACGACGAGAACTCGTACCCCGCACGGGCCTGACGGTCGGCCAGGCCGCCGAGATCGTCCGCGCCGATCCGGATGCGTATGCCAGGGCCAATCCCGTCTGCGCCGCGAAACTCGACCGCTTCGCCCGCACGCCCATGACGCCCGTCTATCTGAGCACCCGGCCTGTGGACCACGTGGACTATTCCGGTCTCCGCATCAGGGAAGGGCTGATCCATCTCGACGGCCTGCACCGCATGCTCGGGTGGGAGGTGGCGGGGAGACTCTCCCACGAGACGCCGGTGCAGGTCTTCCTCGCCGACTTCCCCGGCCGGTCGCGCGACGACGCGACGCCCTCCGGCGCGGGGGAGACCGCATGACGGCCCTCACCACGTCCGGGCTCGCCCGGACCAGGCCCGTCGGATTACCCGCGGACCGCGGGGACGCGCCCCCGGACCGGTCGACCCTGACCGGTCTGCTCGGGCTGGCCGAGCAGACCGGTCCGCACCGCCCCGCCGTCACCGACCACACCCGCGCGATCACCTACGCCCAACTGGGGGCCGCCGCCGGCCGGGTCGCCACCGGGCTACGGCGCGCGGGCATCGGCCCCGGGGACCGCGTGGCGGTCCTGGGCCCGCGCGACGCCCGGCTCTTCGTCCTGCTGTACGGGGTCCTCCGCTCCGGCGCGGCCGTGGTGCCGCTGGACACCGCCTGGAGCCCGACGGACCGGCTGCGCCGCCTGGAAGCCGTACGGGCCACCGGGGTGCTCACCACCTCCGCGCTCTCCGGCGAGGAGATCCGGGCGCTGTGGGCCGGGGGAGTACGGCACACCGCGCACGTCGACCCCGACGTCCTGCTCGCCGCGCCCCGCGACCCCTCGCTCCCCGCCCGGCCCCTTCCCCGGCCGGGGAGCGAGGACCCCGCCTACCTCTCCTTCACCTCCGGCTCGGGCGGTGAACCGAAGGCCGTCGTCGTGACCCACGGCAACGCCGCGCACTACGCGCTGGCCCTGCGCGACCGCCTGGGTCTCACCCGGGCGGACGCCCCGTGCGTCGCCCACCTCACCACCCTGGCCGCCGACCTGGGCCACACCAGCTGGCTGCTGGCCCTCGCCACGGCGGGCCGCACGCACGTCGTCGCCGACGCGCGCGCCAGGGACGCCCGGGCATGCTGGGCCTCCCTGCGCGACGCGGCCTGCACGGTCGTGAAGACGACCCCCTCCCACATGGCCGAACTCTGGCGCGACCGCCCGGACACGAAGACCCCGGGCGGCACCTACCGCCCCCGGACCCTGATCCTCGGCGGAGAACCGCTGCCCCGGTCCCTCGGCGCCTCCCTCCTGCGCGACCCGGGCGTCCACCGGCTCCTCAACCACTACGGGCCGACCGAGACCACGGTCGGCGCCACCTGCTTCCTCGCCGAAGCCGCCGAAGACCTGCCCGCGGACGAGGAGACCGTCCCGATCGGCACCGCGCTCGGCGAGGTGACCCTCGACCTGCTCGACGACGGCGGTTCGCCCGTCCCCGACGGCGAACCCGGACAACTCCACATCGGGGGACGCGGCGTCAGCGCCGGCTACTTCGGCCGCCCCGGACAGACCCGCCGGCGCTTCGTTCCGTACCTCGGTGCCCGTACCTACCGCACCGGCGACCTCTGCCGGCGGCGCCCCGACGGGCACCTCGTCTTCCTCGGCCGCTCCGACCGGCAGACCAAGATCAGGGGCTACCGGGTCGACCCCACCGAGATCGAGACCCTGGCCCAGCAGGTCCCCGGCGTCGACCGCTGCGCCGTCGTCGTACGGGCCACCGCCACCGGGAACCGGCTGCTCGCCGCCGTACGGCCCACCGACGAGCCCAGCCCCGGTGACCCGGTCGACACGGACGGGGACCGGTTGCTCGACGCCGTACGGCAGCACCTGGGCGACCGGCTGCCCGCCTACTCGATACCCCAGCCGCTCGTCGTGCTCCGGGACTTCCCCCTCGGCCCCAACGGGAAGCTGGACGCCACGGGACTGGAAGCGGCCCTCGACGCGGTACTCGCCGCGCGCGCCGGCCACCCGTCGGTGACCGGTGCCGAAGTGTCTCCCCTGGCCCGGGAGATAGCGGACCTGTGGGCCACGGCCCTCGGCCTGCCCGCCGTGGACCCGGACGCCGACGTCCTGGAGCTGGGCGGCGACTCCATCCTGGCCATGCGCACCGTCTCCCAACTCCGCCGCCACGGGCACCCCGTCGACTACGCGGACTTCTACCACCACCCCACCCCGCGCCGGCTGGCCTCCTCCGTACGCGCCTCCGTACGCGCCTCCGTACGCGCCACGGATCCGGCGGACACCGCCGAGGCCGACGGGGCAGCCACCGTCCCCCCGGCCGGACGCGGCGCGCTCGCACCGGCCCAGCGCTGGTTCTTCGACCAGGACGTCGACCTTCCCCACCACTGGAACCAGTCGGTGCTGCTCCGCTGCGCGACCCGCGTCGACCCGGCCGCCCTGGCCGCCGCCGCGACGGCGGTCGTGGCACGCCACCCGGCGCTGCGCCGCCCCGTCGGCCCCCAGGGGCCGGGCGCCGCCCGCCCGGCGGGCGACCTCGACCCGGTCAGCCACTCCCGCATCCGGCGGCCCGAGGACGCCGCCGAGGAGATCGACGCGCTCGGCGGCGAACTGCAACGCGGCCTGGACCCGGAGGCGGGCAGCCTCATCCGCTTCCACCTCTTCTCCGGCGCCCCCGGGACCGAGGACCGCCTCGCGCTGATCGCCCACCACCTGGTGGTCGACGGGCTGTCCTGGCGCGTCATCCTCGACGACCTGGCCCACGCCTACCGCGCCGCGCTGTCCGGCGGCCCCGTGGACCTGCCGCCCGCGGCCGACTTCTACGCCTGGGCGGCGAGCACGCCCGGACCCACCGGCCGCCCCCGCACACCCCGGCCCGCGTCCCGGGCCGGACGGCGGACGGCCCCGGGCACGGTCAGCTGGTCCCTGGACGCGGCGGCCACCGCCCGGCTCGTCCAACGGTACGGAGGCTCACGGAAGTTGGAGGCGTTGCTGCTCACCGCTTTCGCGGACGGCGCCGCCCGTGACGAGGGCCGCGACGGGCCCCTCACCGTAGAGGTGGAGACGCACGGCCGGGACACCACCGGCGAACACCTCGACACCGTCGGGTGGTTCACCGCCGTCACCCGGGTCCGGACCGACACACCGGCACCCACGGCCGCCACGGACACCGGTTCGCCCGCTGCGGCACGCATCGCCGAGGTGGAACGCCGGCTCCGGGACGCTCCCCGGCTGCCCATGGACAGCGAAGGCCCGCGCCCCGACGTCGCGTTCAACTTCCTGGGCACCTTCCGCCTGCCCGCCGGACCGGACCTCGGATGGTCCGCCGCCGATGAACGGCCCGGTCCGGCACGGTGCCCCGACGGCGATCCGCTCTACCGGATGCGGCTGACCGCCCGCATCGTCGAGGGCCGGCTGGTGACCGACCTCGTCCACGCCAGGCCGGACATGACCGACCCCGAAGCGGACGCGCTCATGGCCCGGTTCGCCCGCACGGTGACCGACGCCGCCACCCCCGTCGCACCCGCCTCCGCCCCCGTCACCCCACCCGCCCCCGTGCGGCTCGGCCACTCCGCCTCCGGCCAGCTCCTGCGCACCGGCACGCTCCCCGGACCCGCCCGGACCGCGTCCTGCAGGGTGCTGAGCGAGCCGGCCCGCGTGCTGCTGACCGGGGCGACCGGCTACGTCGGCGGGCACCTCCTCGACGCACTCCTGGAGCGCGGCGCACAGGTCACCTGCCTGGTACGCGGTGAGCGCGACACCGACGCGGCGGGCCGCCTGGGCAGCCCCTCACCCGGGGTGCATGTGGTCGCCGGGGACATCGGCCGGGAAGGGCTGGGCCTCTCCGAGGAGGGACGCGCCCTCGCCCGCGAGGCACAGGTCGTCGTCCACGCCGCCGCCGACGTACGCCTGGTGGCCCCGCCCGAGGAACTGGAGCGCACCAACAACGACGGCGTACGGCGGCTGCTGGCCTGGATCGACTCCGAGACACTCGGCCCGGTCCGCTTCCACCACCTCTCGACCCTCGCCGTGTCCGGCGGCATCGACCCGGCGGCCCCCACCCGCCGGTTCGCGGAGGCCGACCTGCGGATCGGCCAGCACTTCCGCACCCCGTACGAGCGGTCCAAGTACCTCGCCGAGGAGACGGTCCGCGCCTGGGCGGCCACCGGACGCCGCTGCCACATCCACCGGAGCGGGCACGTCGCCGCGCACAGCCGCTCCGGCGCGTTCCACCCGGGCATCGCCACCAACCGCGTCTACCAGACCCTGCGCGGCTACCTCCTGGCCGGCGCGGCTCCCCGGTCGGCGGGCGCCACGTTCGCGTTCTCGTACGTGGACACCGTCGCCGCAGGGATCGCGGCCCTCGCGCTGTATCCGCACACCGCGCCCGGCGTCCACCACGTGGAGACCCCGCACCACGTTCCCCACGACGAACTGGTGGGCTGGATGCGGCGGTACGGCCACCGGATCGAACTGTGCGACACCCCGACGTTCGAAGCCGCGCTGGACCGGGCCGAGGGCGGGCATCCGGAGGCGGTCCGGCTGGCCGCCTCCTGGAACCGGCTGGAGGACCGCAACGTCCGCACCGACTCCACGCGCACCCTCGCCGCACTGGACCGGCTGGGGGTCCGGTTCGCCCCGCCGTCCTATCCGTGGTGGGCCTCCGCCCTGGCCTGGGCCACCGGGACGGGCTTCCTGCCCCCGCCGCCCTCCGGCCCCTGACACCCTGCCGCCTCCGGCCCCCGTCGTCCTCCGGCCACCGACCACCGGTGCACGCCCGCCACGGCCCGCCCCTCAAGGACCGCGCCACCACCACTCGCCCCACCACCACCCCCGAATCCACGAGGTGAACCATGTCCCGGCTGTCGCCCGTACTGAAGCAGGCCACCCCCGTCACCGCCGTCCGAGGAGAAGGGCTGTACCTCTTCGACGCGGAGGGCCGCCGCCATCTCGACTTCACCGCGGGCGTCGGCGTCACCAGCACCGGCCACTGCCACCCCCGCGTCGTCGAGGCCGTCCGCGAACAGGCCGGACGCCTCATCCACGGCCAGTACACGACCGTCCTGCACGAACCACTGCTGACCCTCACCGAACGCCTGGGCGAGGTCCTGCCCGAGGGGCTGGACAGCCTCTTCTACGTCAACTCCGGCAGCGAGGCCGTCGAAGCGGCGCTGCGCCTCGCACGCCAGGCCACCGGCCGCCCCAACGCGGTCGTCTTCGACGGGGGTTTCCACGGCCGGACCATGGGCGCCGCCGCGCTGACCACGGCCGGCACCCGCTTCCGCGCCTGCTCCGGGCCGCTGATCCCGGGTGTCGCGGTCGCGCCCTTCCCGCACGCCTTCGAACTCGGCATGGACGAGCCGGCCGCGGTGGCGTACGCCCTGCGCGGTCTCGACCGGGTGCTGGCCACGACCAGCGCCCCCGAGGAGACCGCCGCGTTCGTCGTGGAACCGGTGCTGGGCGAGGGCGGTTACGTCCCCGCGCCCGACGGGTTCCTGGCCGGGCTGCGCGAACGCGCCGACCGGCACGGCATCCTCCTCGTCCTCGACGAGGTGCAGAGCGGATTCGGCCGGACCGGCCGGTTCTGGGCGCACGAGTACGAGACCGGGGCCGCGACCCCCGACATCCTGGTGACGGCCAAGGGCCTGGCCAGCGGCTTCCCCCTCTCGGCGATCGCCGCACGGGCCGAGCTGATGGGCCGCGCCCGCCCCGGCTCACAGGGCGGCACCTACGGCGGCAACGCCGTGGCCTGCGCCGCCGCCCTGGCGACCCTCGACGTGATCCGCGACGAGGGGCTGGTCGCCAACGCGGCCGAGCAGGGCCTCAGGCTCGCCGACGGGCTGCGCGAGGTCGCGGCCGAGAACCCCGCCGTCGCCGACGTCCGGGGGCGCGGGCTGATGCTGGGCAGCGAGTTCCGCCGTCCCGACGGCTCCCCCGACCCGGACACCGCACGCCTCGCCCAGCAGACCGCCGCCGAACTCGGCCTGTTGCTGCTGACCTGCGGGGTCTGGGGCAACACGGTCCGCATGATCCCCGCCCTCACCGTCACCGCCGACCAGATCGACGAGGCCCTCACCCTCTGGTCGAAGGCCGTCGCCACCGCCGGGAGGGACTGAGCCGGTCCGTACGGTACGCGGGAACGACCGGTTCGTTACGCCGTACAGCAACGAGAAGGGACCCCGATGGACACCACCTCGCGCGACAGCACGCCGACGCCCCCGCTCCCGTCCTCGCTCTCCTGGGACACCGACCGCCTCCGGGCCGGACGCGACCTGTGGTGCCTCACCACGAGCGACCAGGACCGCGACCGCCTCTGGACGGCCGCCGGCCGGCCGGGCGAAGAACCCGATCCGGTCTGGGCGAGCCTGCGCTCCCGGGTGCGGACCGGCCTCGACGCCTTCGGCTTCGCCCACGTACGCCGGTTCTTCCCCGCCGAACCCGCCGCGGACCTCCTCCAGGAGAAGGAGGTCACCGAGCGGGCCTCGCGTCTCGTCCGCGACTTCGGTGCGATCGTGCCGCAGAACGGCGACGGCGACCTCACCCAGGTGCTCCGGCGCCGTCCGGGGGACCCGGACGAGATCGGCTTCCACTGCGACACCTGCGACTACCTCGTGCTGCTCTGCCTGCGTCCCGCCGCCGAGGGAGGCGCCACCCGCGTCGCGGGCGCCCAGCACATCCACGACGTGCTCGCCGACGAACGTCCCGACGTGCTCGCCCTCCTCGGCGAGAAGTGGTACTTCGACCGGGCCGGCCGCGCGGGCAACCCCCTCATCCACACCCCGATCCTCGCCATCGCACCGGACGGACCGGTCACCTGCTACTACCAGTCCCGTACGGTCAGGGCGTCCGCCGGGCACGGCGGACGGCCCCCGCTCGACGCCGCCCGCGTCGAGGCGCTGGACGTCCTCGACGAGGTCCTCAACCGCCCGGAGACGGCACACCCCGTCATGCTGGCCTCGGGAGACCTGCTGATCATCCGCAACAGCCGCGTCATGCACGGCCGTTCGCCGTTCACCGACGCCCCCGAGCCGCTGCACCGGCGGGTCCTCCGGCTGTGGCTGGACGAGGAGGCGGCGTGAGTGGCGTCGCCGTCGTCACCGGCGCCGGAAGCGGGCTCGGCCGTGCCGCCGCCCTGGCGCTGCTCGGTGCCGGCTGGACCGTCGTCCTGGCCGGCCGGCGCCCCGACGCCCTCGACGGAACCGCCGCGCTGTCACCGGCCGGACCCGGCCGCACCCTCGCCGTGCCCACCGACATCACCCGCCCCGACGAGGTGGCGGCCCTGTTCCGCGCCACGACCGACCGGTACGGAAGGGTGGACCTCCTCTTCAACAACGCCGGTGCCCCCGCGCCCCGCGTCCCCGTGACCGAGGTGGCGTTCGACGACTGGAACCGGGTCCTCGGCACGATCGTCACCGGCACGTTCCTCTGTTCGCGGGAGGCCTTCCGCGTCATGTCCGAGCAGGATCCGAAGGGCGGCCGGATCATCAACAACGGCGCCCCGTCCGCGCACGCGCCCCGCCCCCACTCCGTCGCCTACACCGCCGCCAAGCACGCGGTTCTCGGGCTGACCCGCGCGCTCTCCCTCGACGGCCGCGCCCACGGCATCGCCTGCGGGCAGATCGACGTCGGCAACGTGGCCCCCACCGACGGCGCCCCGCAGCCGGCGGCACGCCAGGCGGACGGCAGCACGGCCGTGGAGGCGACCCTGCCCGTCTCCCACTTCACCGACGCGCTGCTGCTGATGGCCTCCCTGCCCGTCACCACCAACGTGCAGTCCCTCACCGTGCTGCCCACCACGATGCCCTTCGTCGGGCGCGGCTGATCCGCGACCGCCCCCACCTCTCGTACCCCAGCCCCGCTCCACCGACCGGAAGAGGCGAACATGCTCGGCGAGACCGCCCGTACCTGGCTGCGACGATGGGACGAACAACAGGAGCGCTACAGCCCGGACCGGGAGGAGCGCTTCCAGGTCGTCATCGACATCGTCTCCCACTCCCTCGAACGCGCCGGCACCCTCTCCCGGCCCCGCCTGGTGGACCTGGGCTGCGGCACCGGCTCCCTCGCCGTCCGCCTGGCGGGCGCCTTCCCCGACGCCGACACGGTCGGAGTCGACGGTGACCCACTCCTCCTCGGCCTCGGCGAGGAAGCCGTCTCCGGTACGCCGGTACGACTCCTGGAGCGCGACCTCACCGTGCCCGGCTGGGCCGACGAGATCGGCCCGGCCGGTTCCTGGCAGGCGGCCGTGTCCTCCACCGCCCTCCACTGGCTCGCCCCGGACGAACTCGTCACGCTCTACCGTTCCCTGGCCGAACGACTGCGCCCCGGAGGGGTCTTCGTCGACGCGGACATCCGTCCCCCCGCCGCCGACCCCTACATGTTCGAACTCGGCCGCCACATCCGCGCCCGTCGCGGGCAGCGCACCGGCCGTCGGGGCAGCGAGGAGTGGGCCGACTGGTGGAAGATCTTCCTGTCCGCCCCCGAACTCGCCCCCCTCGCCGAGGCCCGGGCCCGTTCCCCGATCGCCCGCCGCACCTTCAACGAACCCCACGGCCTGACGGCCGCCGACCACGTCGGCCTCCTGCGCGACGCCGGGTTCTCCACCGCGGCCACCGTCTGGCAGTGCGGCGACGACAGCGTCCTGGTCGCGGTCCGCTGACCGCGGAACAGCTGACGGGCCGCCGGTTCTCCCGGGCCGGGGTGGCCCCCGACCGGCCCGGGTGGCCCCCGGCCGGCCCGGGGCAACCGGATGCCCCGGGCCGGTCGGAGCACTCGTTCAGGCCGTGCGCCGGCTGAGCCTGTCGGTGAACCGTGCCCGGTCGATCAGGGCCCGGGTGTGGCGCCCGCGCAGGACGGATCCGTGGGAGTCGCGGGCCTCCACGTCGAAGGTGAGCTTGCGGCTGTCCGCCCGGGTCAGGGTGGCGCGGACGGTGACGTCGTCGCCGACGGGCGTCGGCGCGAGGTGCGCCGAGTCGTGGGCCAGCCCGACCGTCATGTCCCCCTCGGGGACGGCGGTTTCGACCACCTTCATCGCGGCGATCTCGCTGAGCCACAGCAGGACCGGGGTGGCGAGCACCGGCAGGTCGTTGCCCCAGTTGGTGGCGGCGTCCCGGACGGTGACCCGGTGGACGAGCTCCGCGCTCGACCCCACGAGGGAGTCGATGCCGGAGAGGACGGGTTCGGGTGCGGAAGGCGCGGTCATGTGGGGTCCTTGGGTGTGGGAGGGGTGAGCGGGCTCCGGTCACGTCGTTCCCGGAGGTCGTTCAGGTGCTGTCCTGCGGCGTCGTCGAGCGGGACGAACCAGGCTTCGCGCGGCTGGGTCCGTGCACCGCGACGCTGTTTGGTGGCGTCCGCGGTGATCGAGAGGTCGAGGCGGCGTACACCGTGCGCACAGGCCCACCGGATGGGCTCGTGCAGGGCCGCGCCGAAGTACACCGGGGCGTCGGCACAGCCTTCGGGGTCGAAGCCGGCCTGGCGGACGTATGCCTGCGTGCCGCGGCGCACCAGGGAGGTGAAGCCCACGTACGTGCCGTCGCGACGGGCCCTGACGAGCAGGGCGTCGTCGCCGAGGTGGTCGAGGTAGGCACGGTGCAGGCCGGCGGCCTCCTCGACGGCGTACACGTGGCCGTGCTTGTCGTACAGGCCCAGTTCCAGGGGGACGATCCATTCGAGGTCGGTCTCGCGGAGGGGGGACACCTCGAACTCGACCCCGGCCTCACGGAGTTTGCGCAGGTCCGCCTTCTCCTTCGCCCGCTGCTTGCGTGGCAGTGACGCCATCCAGTCCTCGAAGCCGTCACCGGGCAGGCCGAGCACGTTGGTTCCGTGGGAGGGGAACCGGACACCGCCGTGGGCCAGGAACGCCGCCCGGAGGTCGGCGTCCTCGGGCGAGCAGTAGAGGGCGGCGAGGCAGGAGGCGCCACGCTCCGCCGCGTGCTCGGCCGCGGCGCCCAGGAGCCGGGTCAGGGCCTGCGGGCGCTTCCAGGCGGGGCCGGCCGTGCGGAACGTGCTGTGCCCGGGGCGCCGGCCGCCGATGGTGAACGCGGGCAGCAGCGGGCCGGGGTCCTCCGCCTCGGCGCCGTCCGCCAGGAACAGGTCGGGCCGGGCGAAGGGCCACGGGTTGCTCGTGGCGTCGAAACCGTAGGAAGGGGCGTACGCGGCGAAGTCCTCGCCGTGGACCCAGGTGTGGAATGCCGGACCGGGGTGGGCCCCGTCCTCGACAAGGAGCCACGGCGGGCTGCAGTAGAGATGCGGGCAGTCGCGCACGAGCGGGTGGTCGAGCGTGCGGGCCGTCGGTCCGGGGGTGATGTGGGTGCCGTTGCGGACGTCGGGTTCTCGGGTGAGGGTCACGGGGTCTCCGGGGCGGGGGGTGCGGAGGAGCGTGCGGACAGGGTCATGGGGACGGCGGCCGCGAGCACGATGCAGCCGGCGAGGACGAGGACGGCCCGGGGCCCGTAGTGGGAGCCGACGACTCCGGCGAGTGCGGATCCCAGGGGGAGGCAGCCGAAGGCGATCAGCCGGTACGCGGAGGTGACCCGGCCGAGGAGCTCGTGGGGAACGGCGCGTTGGCGGTAGGACACCGTGATCACGTTGACGAGGATGAGCAGCCCCGTGCAGCCGAGGCCGAGGCCGAGGACGAGCGGGGTGGGGCGGATCCCCGGCAGGGCGAAGCCGACCCCCATCCCCGCCAGGCCCAGAGCCATGCAGATGCCGTTTCCGAGCCGGGAGGTGGCGAGCGGAGCCAGGAGCCCCACGACGAGACCGCCGACGCCGGCCACCATCAGGAGGGACCCGTAGGCGGTGCTGCCGAGGCCCAGCGGACCGGGCGGCAGAGCCAGGAGAGGGAGCGCGGCGTACACGGCGGCCCACGCGATGTTCAGGGCGCCCACGCCCACGGCGTAGACGGTCAGGGTGGTGTCGCCGAAGAGGAACCGCAGCCCGGTCCGGATGTCGGCGAGGACGCCGCCTCCTGCGGGTGCGGCGGCCGGCCCCTCCTGTCCCGATCGGCCCGGCGCGGCCGGCAGGGCCATGAGGAGGAGGACGGTGGCGAGGTAGAGGGCGGCCGTGGTCCCGAAGGCGAGGCTCGCGGACAGGCCCAGCAGGAAGCCGCCGACGGAGGGGCCGGCCATCTGGTTGGTGGTGATCTCCGCCGCCTGGAGACGGGAGTTGGCGCGTTCCAGCAGCGAGGGCGGCACGAGGCTGGGGGTGGTGGTGTGGAAGGCGGTGTCGAAGACGGTCTCACCGATGCCGAGGAGGAAGGCCGCCGCCGCGAGCAGAGCGATGTCCGCCCGGTCCAGCAGCAGAGCCAGCGCGGTGGCGCCGAGGACCACGACGCGCGCCGAGTTGACGATCCGCATCAGCCGCCGCTCGTCGAAGCGGTCGACGAGGACTCCGGAGAAGAGGGCGAACAACAGCCAGGGCAGGCGCGCCATCACGGCCACCACGGCCACGCCCCCGGCACCGCCGCCCAGATGGACGGCGGTGACCGGCAGCGCCACCTGGTAGACGCCGTCCGCCAGGTTCGACCCCGCGCAGGCGTTCCACAACCAGAGGAAGGGCCGGCCGAGTCGGGGCACGGACGGGGCGGCGGGCGCCGTCGGGGTTGCGGTCATGTCTTCCTCACTCGGAGAAGAAGCGTCCACGGGGAGCGGGGACCGGGGAGCGGGGCGCCGGGGTCATCCCGGGTGGTTCGCCAGCATCTGGTTGAGGATGTTCTTGCGCTGCATCTCGCTGGTGCCCCCGGCGATGAGCGTGCCGAGCGCGTCCTGGACGACGCGCGTCCGGGCACCACGCATGTACCCCGCGTGCCCTTGCAGACGCATCAGGTTCTGGGCCGCCTCGACCAGACCCTCCGATCCCACGAGCTTGGCGACGGAGCACCGCAGGGAGGCCTGGGGGTCGCCGACCACCAGAGCGTCGATGCCGGCGCGGGCGGTGGCCCTGGCGATCTCGATGGTGATCCTGACGTCGGTGATGCGCCCCTGGACGTACTGATGGTCGAGGATCGGCGTGCCGAACGCCTCACGCCGGCGGGCGAAGTCGACAGCCTCGTCGAGCTGCGGTTCGAGGAAGGCCGCGATGACCAGGCCGTAGAGGGCGCGGTCGAAGCCGATGATGTCGTAGAGGGTCCGCAGACCTTCGCCGGGTACGCCGAGTACCGCGGGCTCGGGCAGGGCCACGTCGTGGAGTTCGATGGCGCCGGTGGGGCTGGACCGCAGACCGAGGAGTTCCTCCGCGGGTCCGCGCCGGACCCCGGGGCTGTGGAGGTTGACCAGGAACAGGGTGATGTCGCGGCGGCCGAGGTCGGGGACGCGGCCGAGGATGAGGGCCCGGTCGGCGACGGGCGCGTTGGTGATGTGGTCCTTCTTGCCGTTCAGCGTCCAGCCGTCGGCGGTGCGGGTGGCGACGGTGCGGGTGCGGGCGACGTCGGAGCCGCCGTGGGGTTCGGTCAGGGCGGTCGCTCCGACGGCCCCCTTCATCAACTGCGGGAGCACCGAACGGTGGTGGAAGTCGCTGCCGTGCTCCACCAGGGCTCGTACGAGCCCGGCGTGCGCGATGAGGGAGAGCACGAAGCCCAGGTCCTCGCCCGTGCGGGCGATGTCGGCGACGTGCTCGGCCAGGTCCGCCCAGGTCCCTCCGATGCCGCCCAGCCGCTCGGGGACGCCTATGCGCCACAGGCCGAGGTCGGCCAGGCGCTGCCAGGACAGGCGGTCCAGGATCTCGGCCTCGTAGGCGGCGTCGGCCCTGCGGGCGACGTGGGTCCGGGCGAATTCGGCGAACGAGTCGTCGTGCGGGAGGGCAGTGGGGACGGGTGCGTCGTGCTGCGGGGTGACCAGGCCTGCGTGGGCCATGGCGGGGGCGGTCATGTGAGGTGGTCTCCAGGGTGAGGGGGTGAGGGGGCGAGGGGGCGAGGGGGTCAGTACCAGCGCATGACGAGGGCGCCCGCGGTCATCCCGCCGCCGACGGCGGCCAGGACGACGACGTCGCCGCGGTGCAGCCTTCCGGCCGCCGCGGCCTCGTCCAGGGTGATGGGTACGGAGGCGGCGGCCGTGTTGCCGTAGCGGTCCACCGTCATCGGGACCCGGTCCAGCGGCACACCGCAGCGGTCGGCGCACTCCTCGATGAGGCGGGCGTTGGCCTGGTGGGTGATGAGGAGGTCGACGTCGTCGACGTCGAGCCCGGCGGCCGCGAGGGCCCCCTTGACCACCTGCGGAACGGCCTGGGTGGCGAAGTCCCACACCTGGCGGCCGTCCATGCGGAAGAAGTGGCGCCGTTCCGCGACGGTGCGCTCGTCGGCCGGTTCGCGTGTGCCGCCGGCCGGGATGCCGACCACGTCGAGCCGGGTGCTGTCGGCGATCAGGTCGCAGCCGAGGATGCCGTATCCGTCGGGGACCCTCCCGAGGACGGCCGCCCCGGCCCCGTCCCCGAAGAAGACGCAGGTGCCGCGGTCCTCGTAGTCCAGTACGCGGCTGTACGCCTCGCACCCGACGACCATCACGTGGTTGTACTGGGAGAAGGTGTTCATCAGTCCCGCAGCCGCGGCGGTGGCGTAGACGAAGCCGCTGCACACGGCCCCGACGTCGAACGCGGGTATCTGGTGCAGGCCCATTCCGGCGTGCAGGTTGCAGGCGGTGGAGGGCTGGATCTGGTCCGGCGAACTCGTGGCCACGACCAGGGCGTCCAGCTGCTCCGCCGCCATGTCGTGGTCCCGCAGTGCGGCCAGGGCGGCCAGCCGGCCGAGGTCGGAGGTGCTCTGGTCCTCGTGCGCCCTGCGGCGCTCGCGGATGCCCGTCCTGGAGGTGATCCAGGTGTCCGAGGTGTCCACGGTCCGGGCGAGGTCGTCGTTGGTGACGATGTGGTCGGGCAGGTACGAGCCGGTGGCGACGATGCCGATGGCCATCGGGCGCTCCTCGGTGTCAGGCCGCCTGCTGCAGGCGGGGGGAGTCGACTACGTCGTGGTACGCGGCGGTGAAGCGCTCCATCAGGTCGTCGATCTGCTCACCGGTGATGATCAGTGGGGGCGCGAAGACCACGGTGTCCCCCATGGCGCGCAGGAGGAGCCCGCGCTCCTTCGCCGCCCGGAGGACGGCCTGGCCGAACTGCCCGGGCACCTGTCCGACGGCGGCCGGGTCGAACTCGACGCCGCCCAGCAGTCCGTGACCCCGTACGTCGCGGACCGCCGCGTCGCCGCGGAACTTGTCCAGTCCGCGGGCGAGGCGCGGGGCGACCTCCCGCACGTGGCCCGGGATGTCGCGTTCGCGCAGGATGGCGAGCGTTTCGCGGGCGACGGCGGCCGGGACGGGATGGCCGGAGTAGGTGAAGCCGTGGCCGAAGGTGCCGATCTGCCTGCTGCCTTCGGCGAGGGCGGCACTGACGCGTTCACCGACGAGCGTGGCGGAGATCGGCAGATAGGAGGAGGACAGCCCCTTGGCGGTGGTGATGATGTCCGGGGTCAGGCCGAACTCCGTGCTGGCGAACATCGATCCGGTGCGGCCGTAGCCGGTGATGACCTCGTCCGCGATGAACAGGATGCCGTACCGGTCCAGGACCTCCTGGAGGCGTGCGAAGTACCCGGCCGGCGGGATGATCAGGCCGCCCGCTCCGAGAATGGGTTCGGAGATGAAGGCCGCCACCGTCTCCGGGCCTGCTTCCTCGATGAGGTTCTCCAGGTCCTCCATCAGCCAGTCGACCTGCTCGGCCTCGGTCAGGCCCCGCGAGGAGGGGTGCAGGGGGTTGGGGCAGTGGGCCGAGAGGAAGTCGCCCGTGTCCAGACCGAAGCCGTGGTGGATGTGCGGGAGTCCGGTGGCCGAACCGGCGGCGAGAGTCGTGCCGTGGTAGCCGCAGCTGTGCGAGATGATCTTGCGGCGTTCCGGCCGGCCCTGGGACCAGTGGTAGTAGCGGGCGAACTTCATCGCGCTGTCGTTGGCGTCCGAACCGGAGTTGCCGAAGAACACCTTGCCCATGGGGATGGGCGCGATGTCCACGATGTCGGAGGCCAGCGCGAGCGCCACGTCGTTGGTGCGGTGGTTGAACGAACCGTAGAAGGGGAGTTTGTTCATCTGCCGGGTGGCCGCCTCCACCAGGCGCGGCTCGCTGTAGCCGAGGGTGACGCTCCACAGGCCGGCCACGCCGTCGATGAACGACTGCCCGTCCTCGTCGCGTACTTCGATGCCGGATCCCTCGGTGATCACGTGGGGCCGGGTGTCGAGGTAGAGGGCGCTGTGCGGTTCGAGCATGTGCGATGTCGCTTCAGGCATGAAAGGACTTCCTCCGTGGACGGGACGATCGGGCGTGGGGCGGGGCTCAGCGGCCGCCGCCCACCTCCAGGACGGAACCGGTGATGTACGAGGCGCTCGGGGAGAGCAGGAAGACGGCGGCTTCGGCGACTTCCTCGGGGGTGCCGATACGGCCCATGGGCACGGACGTCCGCAGGCGCTCGGGGCGGTCGGGGACACCGTTGGCCAGGTGGAGGCCGGTTTCGATCAGGCCGGGGGCGACCGCGTTGACGCGGACGCCCTCCGCGGCCACCTCCTGGGCGGTACCCCACGTGTGGGTGTTGACGGCGGCCTTGAGAGCGGCGTAGTGCACCCACTCGTGGCCGCCACCGGTGCGGGCGCCCGTGGACGAGATGTTGAGGACGCAGCCTCCCTGGCCGCCACGACCGCGGGACATGTACCGCAGACCCTCGCGGGTGCACAGCACGACGCTGCGCAGGACGGCCCGGTAGGCGACGTCCAGTTGCCGGATGTCCAGGTCGACGACCCGGCCCAGACCGCCGGTGACGCCGGCGTTGTTGACGACGGCGGTGAGCGGGCCGAGCTTCTCCACGGCGGTGGCGAAGAGCCGTTCGACCTCGTCCTCCTCGGTGACGTCGGCTTCCACGGCCAGCGCTTCGACGCCCGCCTCCCTGAGGTCGCGGACGACCTGTTCGGCGCCCGCGGCGCTGGACCGGTAGTTGACGCACACCGGTCGGTCCAGCGCCGCGGCACGGCGGGCGATCGCGGCCCCGATGCCTTGGCCGGCACCCGTAACGATGATCATGGGAATCAGCCGTTGACCACGCCGTAGCGGTCGCCGAGGAAGAACTCCTCGAACGCCTTGCGGGTGTAGACGTTGTGCGTCTTCATGAGCCAGCGCTGCTTGAGGCCGTCGAGGTCGTGGATGGCGTTCACCTCCCGGCCGTGGATGACGTCCCGGTTGGAGAAGGTGACCGAGTCGCCGGGCCTGGACACCCGCATCTGCTTGCGGCTGTGCAGGGCGGCCACGAAGCGGTCCAGGACCGCCTGCGCCTCATCGTCCAGGCCACGGGTGCGGTCCTCGAAGACGCGGGCACCCTCGTCCGTGTTGATGACGGCGTGGTTCTGGGCGCGGCGGTCGCCCAGTACGTCGCCCTGCCGGGTGGAGACGTCGTCGAAGGGGGTGTGGAACCGGGGCTGGGCCAGGATCTCGCGGTCGCCGTCACTGAGCTCGTCCAGCGCGTGGACGGTCACGGTGAAGGTCGAGTACACCTCGTTCGTGGGCGTGTCCCGCAGGGTCAGCGTGTTGACGAAGTCGGGGCTCACGAAGTGGTTGGCGAAGTCCCGGTGGAACTTGAGAGTCCCCAGCGTCTTCTGCGACTGCGAGTCGAACATCGACTCCTTGGGATAGATGTCGTGGAAGAAGTCGCCCTCGTTGACGCTGAGGTGCCCGATGATCTCCGTGCCGGTCAGGACCCCGTAGGCCGCGAGGAAGCCCTCGGCGACGAAGGTCTTCTTCAGGCGGTACTTCTCGTGCACCGGGTCCGCCGAGCCGAACCGGGGCAGATCGAGGTCGATGGGCGCGTTGCCGATGACCACCAGCGGCGCCTTCGAGAAGTCGCGGAGCATCGACATCTCGCAGAAGTCGGTGAAGCGGGAGCCGAGCCGCTGGTCGCCCCGGAGCCGGGACACGTCGGCCATGTAGCTGTCGAAGTCGCCGTAGGGGTTGGTGGCGATCTCCAGGAGGACCTCGCGCAGGGAGTCGCGCTCGGCGTCGGTGAAGACGAAGTCGTAGTCGATCTGTCGCATGGAACGTCCTTCCATCAGGGCATGCCGGTGCCGTGGCGCCGGCCGAACAGGCGGAACAGGGGGAACACGGGGTGGGTGGCACGTCGGACGGGAGCCACGGGGCGGTCGGACGCCCCGGCACGGCCGGGGGAGTCGACGGCGTGGGACGGCGCCGCCGGGAGGCTCAGTCGGTCACGACGGCCGTGTGGGAATCCAGGGTCGACAGATCCTGGAGGAGGACGTCGAAGTCCTCGTTCCACAGCAGCACACTGGCGGCGAAGTCGCGGATGTCCTCGGGCGCCTCGGTTGTCTGCCCGGTCTCCACGTTCCACTGCCAGTGGTGGTCGCTGAGCAGCGTGGCCCGGCGCAGTTCGCGCACCCGCCCCTCGACCTTGGGGAAGTAGACCCAGGCGGCGTGCGGCCCGACGCCCTCGCTGCCGGGCAGCTCCTCGCCGCGCTGGAGGCGGAAGTGCGCCTCCTCGATGTCGAGTCCCCGGCGGATGCGGCTCGTGGAGGGCACGAGGGCGGCCGGCGCCCGGGCGGCGATCTCCAGGAACACCAGTTCGCCGTCGGGGCGCCGGTAGATCTCGTGGTGGTAGACGCCGTGGGACGGCTTGTCCGGGAGGGCATCCAGAACACGGCGGTTGAACGCGAGGAGCGACGCGCGGACGGGGTGGTCCTCGGGGAGGGTGTGGCTCGCGCACACCTTCCCGTGGACGTAGTCGTAGCAGGGGTGGAGGTAGGCGTTGGCCTCCACGTGCACGACCGCTCCGCCGCTGACGGCGGTGTCCACGTGGTAGAGGACGCCCCGGAGGAACTCGTCCACCTCGTACCTGCGGTCGCCGGCCGTCGCCGCCCAGTCGCGGAGCTCGCCGGCGTCGTCCAGCTGCCTGGCTCCCACGCTGCCGGACTCGTCCAGCGGTTTGACGAACATCGGCCAGCCCAGCGCCTCCTCCAGCCCGGCCACGTAGCGGCCGGCGTCTGCGGCGTAGGCCCGGGCGTCCCACTCCTGGTGGCGCGGCAGGCGGACCCCGGCCCCCTCCAGGGCCCTCTTCATGGCGATCTTGTCGATGAAGGGTGCCAACTGGTCCGGCAGGTCCCCTGCCAGCCCCAGCCGCCGGCGCACCTCGGCGACCGCTCCCAGGGAGTACTCGTCGTGGCAGAGCAGCGCCACGTCGTCCCGGTCGGCGGCGGGCAGGGTCTCCCGCAGGGACTCGACGCACGCGGTGAGCGCGTCGGCGGTGAACTCCTCCAGCACCGCGATGCGGGAGAAGGCGTCCTCACGACGGCGCTTGACCAGCTTCTGGTGCTGCGCGGGACTGGCGATCAGCCACGTGCGCCGGTGCGGACGCACCAGCACCGCGGGATCGATGCGGAACGAGGCGACGTTCTGGACGACGATGTCGGTACGCACGCCTCAGCCCTCGTCCCGCGGGAAGAGGTCCCAGATGTTGCCCTCGTCCTCGGCGTGCGCCCTCGCCGCCGCAGGTACACCGTCGAACACGGCGCCCGCTGACGGGGCCGTACCGGCCACCGTCGCGCCACCCGTCGTCCGTATGCGTGCCATCAACTTCCTCCAGATGATCGGTGTCTGACCAACCGACGGTTATCCGGAGGTGCCACGGGCATGCGCACCCCTGTGTGACAGCAAGTGGCCAGACCACTACTGGACAGGGGAGCGTGAACCCGTGAGTGCGGACTATGACCCGCTGGACATCGAGCTCTACCGGGCTGAACTGCAGAAACCCCGGTACACCGACGAGGAACTGGCACGCGGGCTGGGGCTGGACCCCGCCGAGGTGAGACGCCGCAGACAACACCTGGCGGATCTGCGGCTGTTGAGACGGGTGGACGAGGAGACCTGGGTGGCCGTCAGCCCGCACGCGGCGGCCGACGCCTTACTCGGCGACGAGGAGAGGGAAGTCGAAGAGCGCCGGATGGAGCTCGCCCGGCGCAGGGAGGACCTGACGGCGCTGACGGCCGAGTACCTGGAGGCCCGCAGCCTGCGCTCCAGCGCCGCCCATGTCGAGACCCTGCACGGCCTGGAGACGGTACGAGCCGCCCTGACCGAGCTCGCAGCCCTGTGCACCACCTCGGTGGACTCCATGGTCCCCGGCGGTGCGCAGAGCGAGCGGGCCGTCCAGGCGGCTCTTCCGCTGGACAGGGCCCAACTGGACCGCGGCATCGCCCTGCGGTGCCTGTTCCTCGACTCGGCGCGTTCCCACCCCGGTACCCAGCGGTACCTGAACGAACTGCGCGACGCCGGGGCGGAGGTCCGCACGACCTGTCTGCTCCCCACCCGCCTGGTGCTCTACGACCGGAGGACGGCCGTCATCCCGCTGGACGCGCACGACACCGCACGGGGGGCCGTGGTCGTCCACGACCCTCCCCTGGTCGACCTCCTCGCCCACCTCTTCGACCTCTACTGGGGGCAGACCGCCCCGGACGCCCCGCGACACGAGCACCAGCTCAGCAGCACCGAGCAGGCCATTCTCCGTATGATGGCCGCCGGTCAGCTGGACGAAGCCATATCCCGGCAGGTCGGCCTGTCGGTCCGCACCACCCGGCGCATCATCAGCAACCTGACGCGGCGTCTGGGCGCCAACAGCCGCTTCCAGGCCGGGGTCGAAGCCGTCGCCCATGGGTGGATCGCGCAGCGGCCCGCCGGGCACGAACCGGCTGCTTCTCCGTCGTCCGACAACGTCCACATTCCCTGAGGCGGAACACCCGATGCGGCACCACGTCGAACCCATCCAGGCATGTCTGAACGGCCGGCGCACCGCCACGGACCACCGTGCGGTGCCGCTCACGCCGGATCAGCTGGCCACCGCGGCGCGCTCCGCGGTGGCGGCCGGTGCGGGCAGCGCGCACCTGCACCCCCGGGACGGGGAAGGCGACGAGAGCCTGGACGTCCTCTGGGTGGAACCGGCGGTCCGCGCGGTGCGGCGCGCCTGTCCCGGGCTGCCGGTCGGGGTGTCGACGGGGCTGTGGATGTGCGGGGGCGACGCCGCGGTCCGCAGGGAGACGGTACTGAAGTGGGCCGCGGCGGAGGACCGCCCCGACTTCGCCTCCGTCAACCTCAGCGAGGCCGGGTTCGAGGAACTGGCCGAAATCCTGGCGGAGATGGGCGTGGGCGTCGAGGCGGGCGTCTGGTCGGAGCGCGACGCCCTGGCCCTGCTGGGCGGCACCCGCGCCGGCTCCTGCACGCGGGTGCTCGTGGAGCTGATCGACCTGCCGCCCGAGCAGGCGCTGATCCGTGCCGACCGGATCATGGACCTGCTGCGGCGGGCGGATTGCACGACGCCGGTCCTGCTGCACGGGGAGGGTGTTTCCACCTGGCCGGTCCTCGACAGGGCCCTCGCTCTGGGGCTGCAGACCCGTATCGGTCTGGAGGACACCCTCGTGGACCCGGACGGCGGCCCGGTGGCGGACAACGCCGCCCTGATCCGGCTGGCACTCTCCCGTACGGCCTGACCCGCGCCCCGGCCCTGTCCGGCGTACCCGTCGCGGGGGACGGACGCCCGCGCGAGCGGCGTCCGTCCCCCGGTCCGGGAGGGCGGGAGCGGTCAGGTGGCCGGAACGGTGTCCTCGAAGGCCGTACCCGCCGCCCGGTAGGCGGCGACCGCCGCCGTGACCTGGGCCGGGGTCAGCACCTGGTCCTTGACGTGCAGCATCCAGTCGACCTTCTGGTCGTAAGCGCGCGGGGTGGTGCTGGTCTGGCCCGCGAGGTCGATCAGCCACTGGTTGAAGTTGATGGACATGGGACGTTCCGGCAGGTAGCGGGAGTCGTGGCGCCCGAACTCGACACCGTCGATGTAGTAGACGATGGCGGTGTCGTCGATGGTGAGGACGAGGTCGTGCCAGCCCGCGTAGCTGATCCGTGATTCGGAGTGCTGGTTGACCGCCTCCCACGGGTCGGGCCGGTAGGTCTCCCAGGACGTGGTGTAGAGGATGTTCGAGGGCTCGCCCCAGCCGCCGTTGGGCAGGTACTCGAAGTCGTACTCGGCGTAGTCGTCGGCCATCGGGGCCTTGAGATCGTTGATGGTGAAGAACGTGGACACGAGGTGGTCCCCGTCGGGGCCGTACTTCGGCGCGTCGGCGAACCGCACCCGGGCCGCGTAGGTGCCGTTGCGGAACTTCGTCGCCTTGGTGAGGACTTCGGTCTGCTTCGTGGTCTCCGGAGTCCCCGCGGTGGAGGTCTCCAGGTTCATGATCGAGTTGGTCCCCTCCTTGGCGAAGGTGACGTTCTCGGCGGGCCAGCTCGCGCCCGGCACCCCGGGACCGCCCGAGTTGGAGCGCACGTTCCAGCCGTGCGCGCCGATGGACGGGTCGCTGTACGAGGTGTAGTTGAAGTCGTCGAAGAGCCTGGTCCCGCCGGCGGGCGGGTCGGTCGGAGGGTTCGTCGGGCCGGTGGGGTCGGTCGGGTTGTTGCCGGTGGGCGCGGTGCCCCACACCTGGGTTCCGGCGACCGTCGCGGTGACCTTGGACCAGTTCGCGTACGAGGTCTGCCCGGAGCCGAAGGAGTAGTCGTCCGCCTGGTTCAGCGGCTGCCAGTTCGAGCGGTAGAACCGCAGCTGCATGTCCCCGGTGTCCGCGCCCGGGGCGAGTGAACCGGCCCCGGCGGTGAAGCCGATCTCCAGGTAGCGGTCGGCCGTCGCGGTGGGGTTGGCGAGGGTGCCGAAGGTGCCCGTGATGTTGGCGCACCCCTTGACCGCCCAGGAACAGGCGTAGGTGTACGAGGCTCCGGAGTCGGCCTTGAAGTAGTAGCGGATCTTGACCTGGGCGAGGGAGACGGACGTGCTGCCGGTGTTGACGGCCTTGAACCAGGGTTCCGCCTGGTCGGAGCCGGTGGAGCTCTGCCGGTACTGGACCGTCAGCGCCTCGCCGGCCGCGGTGGCGGGCACGGCCGCCAGGGTGGCGCAGCCGAGTCCGGCCAGTGCGGCGGCGGCCAGTGCGACGCGGACGCGGGAGACGCCGGGGCGGGGGGTGTGCTCTCTCTTGTTCGTGCTGGTGCTCGTCACCTGGGGGTCCTCTCGGGATGGTGGAGCGTGGAGGGACGGCTCGGCACCCCGAGGGCGTCGAGCCGGGTCTTGTGGTGGTCCAGCCGGGTCCGGAATCCGTCCCAGTCGTGGCCGCCGGACCAGGCGGTGTCGGCCAGGGCGCACAGCCGGGGGAAGACGAGGTACTCGGCGTGCGCCGCGGTGGGCACGTACTCGGTCCACAACTGCGCCTGGGTGCCCAGCACGTGGGCGGCGTCCGCCGCGTCCCAGTGGGCGGGCGCGGGGTCGGTGGCGTAGACGGTCGGCAGGTCCACCGAGAAGCCGGGCTGGCCCGGCGGCTCCTCGGGGTGCGTGGACTGCGGGTAGTCGAGGTAGGTGGAGCGGTGCGGGGTCATGATGACCTGATGGCCGTTGCGCGCCGCCGCGAGTCCGTGCTCCTGGTCCAGCCAGGCCAGTACGGTGAACGAGTCCGGGAGGTCGCCCCCGGTTTCGGTCCACCCCAGCGGCTGTCGGCCGTGCTCGGCGAGGAACGTCCCGACCTGTCCCATCAGCCAGCCGCGGAGCGCCTTCGGACCGCTCAGCCCCTCGTCCGCGACGCGCCGCAGCGCGGAGGGCGAGGTGTGCCACTCGTCGGTCGGGCACTCGTCGCCGCCGACGTGGATGTACGGCGAGGGGAAGACCTCCATGACCTCGCCGAGCACGGTCCGGCAGAAGTCGAGCGCCTCGTCGTGGACCCCGAGGACGGTGTCGCACACGCCTTGGCGGTTCCAGACCTCCAGCCGCCGGTCGGGGAAGTTGCCGAGGTGCGGGTAGGCGGCGAGGGCGGCGCGGACGTGGCCGGGCATCTCGATCTCGGGGACGACGGTCACCCCCCGGTCGGCGGCGTACGCGACCAGGTCGGTCAGCTCCCGGCGGGTGTACGCGCCCCCGTGCGGCACCCCGCCCACCTCGGTGAGCCGGGGGTAGGCGCCGACCGGCATCCGCCAGCCCTGGTCGTCGGTGAGGTGCAGGTGCAGCACGTTCAGCTTGTGCAGGGCCAGCAGGTCCGTGAAGCGCCGCAGGAACGAGACGGGCTGGAAGTGACGCGCCACGTCGAGCATCGCCCCGCGCCAGGCGTAACGCGGCACGTCCGTCGTCTCCAGGCAGGGGATCGACCACGGCGTGCCGTGCACCGGCTCGGCGGAGAGTGCGGCGGGCGGCAGGAGCTGACGGAGGGTCTGGACGCCGTGCAGCAGACCCTCCGGCCGGGCCGCCCGCAGCAGGACGGTGTCCTCGCCGACGGTGAGCCCGTAGCCCTGCTCCCCGAGGCCGGTGAGACCGGGATCGAGGGCGAGGACCACCCGGCCGTCGTCCGCGAGGGGCAGCGGCAGCCCGGTCGCCGGGGCGAGCAGGGTGCGCAGCAGCAGGGCGGCGGGCCCGGTGCCGGCGGTCGCGCGGATCGCCGTGGCGGTGTCGAAGGTGAACCGGCCCCGTCGGAGGTGGAGTTTTAACGGACCCGGTACGAGGCCGAGGCCGGTGGGGGGCATGGACACGGTTTCTCCTATCCCTTGACCGCGCCACCGGTCATACCGGTGGCGACCCGTCGTTGGAGAACGAGGAAGAGTACGAGGACGGGCAGCGCGAAGAGGGTGGAGGCGGCCATGGTGGCGCCCCAGTCGGTGCCGAAGACGTTCGAGAACGAGGAGAGCCAGACGGGCAGGGTCCGGTCGTCCTGGTTCTTGATGATCAGCATGTTGGCGAAGGCGAACTCGTTCCAGGCGGTGATGAAACCGAACAGGGACGTGGCGAGCAGCCCCGGTGCCAGCAGGGGGAAGGTGACCCGGCGGAAGGCGGCGGCGCGGGTGCAGCCGTCCACCTGGGCCGCCTCCTCCAGCTCGGCGGGGATCGCGGAGAGGAAGCTCCGCAGGGTCACGATGGTGAACGGCAGCGTGATCATGAAGTAGACGAGGGTCAGCGTCGCGAGCCGGTCGAGCATGTCGGTGTCGCGGGCGATGACGTACATCGGGATCAGCAGCGCCTCCCAGGGCGCGACCTGCGCGACGAACACCATGAGGACGAAGCCCCGCCGGCCCTTCCACCGCATCCGGGCCACCGCGAACGCCGCACCGAGGGCCACGACGAGGGCCAGCAGCACGCAGCCGGCCGTGACGAGGAGGCTGTTGCGCCAGAACGACCAGAACCCGTCGGCCGACACCGCGTCGGAGAAGTGCTCCAGCGTCACCGAGGTGGGCAGGAACACCGGAGTCTCCGCCTGGATGTCCGCGGTCGGCTTGAAGGCGGTGAGGATCATCCAGTAGACGGGGAAGACACAGAGCACGAAGACGATCAGCGCCCCGGCGTTCAGGGGCAGTCCACGCAGGGCCACGCGGACGGGACGGGCGCTCACAGCTCGGCCTCCTGTCGGAACATCTGGCGGAAGTAGAGGACCAGCGCGCCGACCAGGACGAGCACCATGAGGGTGGCCGCCGCCGCCCCGAGGTCGTAGCGGTGCAGCGACTGGGCGATCTGGTACGAGTAGACGGGCAGGGTGGTGGTCGCGCCGCTCGGACCGCCCTTGGTGACCGCCCAGATCTGCGCGAAGCACCGGAAGACCCAGATGACTTCGAGGCTCAGCACCAGCCCGAAGATCGGCCGCAGGATGGGCAGGGTGACGGAGCGGAAGATCCGCCAGCCGCCGGCTCCGTCGATCCGCGCCGACTCGAAGAGCTCGGCCGGGACCGTGGTCAGCGCGGAGTGCAGCGTGATGGCCACGAACGGCACCGACTGCCACACCACGAGCAGCACCAGAACGGTGAAGGCGGCCGGACCGTGCGCGAACCAGGAGTAGTTGTCGAAGGAGTCGAACCCCAGCCGCACCAGCAGCCAGTTGACCACTCCGAGCCGGGAGGCGAATAGCCACTGGAAGACCGTGGTGGTGGCGATGACCGGACTGGCCCAGGCGAGCACCAGTCCCACGAGGACCAGGGTCCGCATCCGCTTGCCGAGACGTTGCAGCATCAGCGCGACGCCGGTGCCGATCACCATGATGAGCGCGACGTTGACCGCGGTCCACCAGAGGGTGCGCCGGACCACCTGCCAGAACTCGCCGTCCCGGAGGATCGTGGAGTAGTTCTCCAGGCCCGCGAAGTCCGCGTCCCCGCGGATCAGTTCCGCCATGCCGTAGTGCTGGAAGGAGATCAGCAGGTTACGGGCGAGGGGGTAGGCCAGCAGGAAGGCGAACCCGATCACGGTGGGGGCGATCAGCAGATACGGCCAGAGGGTGCCCGGCACTGTACGGCGGGGCCTGCCCGGGCCCCGGGCCGGGGGAGCGGCCTTCTCCGGGGCGACGGCGACTGTGGCGGCGGCGGGGCCGGCCGGGCCGGCCTCCGCCGGTCCGGTCCGGTCCGCGGTCCGGGTCACGCGCGTCCTCCCTCGGCCGGCGTCCCGGTCGGACACGGCGCCTTCCCGTTCCTGCTCACGGGTTGAGGGTCTTGCTGATGGCGTCGGACGCGGCCTTCGCCGCCTTCGCCGGGTCGGTCCCGGTGAGCACGGCCGTCATGTACTCCTTGATCGGGTTGGTCGCCTCGACGGCGGCCCACTCGGGGGAGTTGGGCGTGGCGCGCCCCTGCGCGGCGGCGGCGGCCATCGCCGCGTTGCCCTCGTCGTCCTTGAGTACACCGGCGAGCGAGGTCCGGTTGGGTACGTAGCTCATGGCGCGGGCGAGCTCGGTCTGCTCCTTCTCCCCGGCGAGCGCCGCGACCACCTCGTACGCCGCTTCCTGATGGGCCGAGGCGACCGGGACGATGAGATCGGACCCGCCGGTGAAGGTCGCTCCCGGCTTGCCGGCCTCCTTGCCGGGGATCGGGAAGAAGCCGAGTTTGCCCGCGAGGGCGGGGTTGGCCTGCTCCACGATCTTGGCGCCGCCGGGTACGGCGATGATCTGGGCGACGTCGCCCTTGGCGAAGACGTCCGCCTGGGGCGGCTTCGCCTCGTCGGAGTCCTTGGGGCCCTGGCCCAGGGCCTGGAGCCGGCGGTAGAACTCCATGCCCCGCAGCGCCTCGGGGCTGTCGAGCGCGCCCCGCCACGTGTCGCCGTCCTGCACGGCGAGTTCGCCGCCCTCCTCCCAGACGAAGCCGGCCAGGGTGTACCAGTTCTGCCCGGGGAGGTAGATGCCCTGCGTCCCGCCCTTGTCGAGCTTCCCGGTGATCTTCAGCCACTCCTCCCGGGTCGTGGGCGGCGCGGTGATGCCGGCCTTCGCGAAGAGGTCCTTGTTGTAGATCACCACGCGGTTGGCCGCGTACCAGGGAACGCCGTACTGCTTCCCGTCGACCTTCCCCGGCTCCGCGAGGCCGGGCAGCCAGTCCGCCCCCTGCAACTCCGTGACCTTGTCGCTGAGATCGAGCACCCCGCCGCTCTGCGCGTACTGCGCGACCTGGGTGTTTCCCACCTCGATCACGTCCGGGGCGTCCTTGCTGGCGAGCGCGGCGGTGATCTTCTCGCCGATCCCGTCCCACTCCTGTATCTGGATGTCCAGTCGGGTCTGGGCGTGCTGGGCCTCGAAGTCCTTCTCGAACCGCTGGAGATAGGCGTCGGAGACGCTGTCCTTCATGATCCACACGGTGAGAGCGGTGGGCCCGTCCGACTGACCGGACCCGGAGGAGGAGTTGTCGCACGCGGTGAGCGCACACATGGCCGCCAGGGCCACCGCGGCCGGGATGAAGCGGATCTTCACTGGATTCACCTCGAAAAGGAGTTGACCAATTGGTCAACTGGACAACGGCGTGGGTAGAAGGTGGCATAGACCAGTGGTGGCGTCAACCCTCGTTTTAATATGGGCAGTTGAGTGCGTTGTACACTTCCGGGAGACCCAACCATCGTTTACCACCGAACCAGTTGCCGATGAAGAGGCGGAGAGGCCGGATCCCATGCAGAACAGCTCCTCGGGCTCGGGTGGCGTACTCAAACGGGAGCGGGTCCGTGAGCACCTCCTCGGCCTGATCGAGGCGCGCCGGCCCGGCGACGCGATCCCCTCGGAGCGCACGCTCAGCGCCGGACTCGGCGTCTCGCGGCCCACCTTGCGCGCCGCGGTCGACGAACTCGTCGCCACCGGACAGCTCGTACGCGAACACGGGCGCGGGATGTTCGTGGCCCCGGCCAAGATCACCCAGGAGTTGGCCCCTGACGACGCGGCCTTCGTGGTGCCCCGGGCGGCCGGCGCCTGGTCCAGCAGGCTCCTGCGGCTCGACACGATCCGTGCGGGAGCGCGCATCGGCCGCAAGCTGCGGGTGTCGCCCGCGGCCGAGGTGGTCTACATCGCCCGTCTGCGCCTGGTGGACGGTTCACCGATGGCGATCGAGCACCTGCACATCCCGGCGGAGCTCGTCCCCTCCCTCACCCCGCAGGAACTGGAGGCGGGGGACCTCTACGACCATCTGCGCGAGCATCACCACGTCCACGTCGACCAGGCGGTCCAGTCCATCGAGCCGACCGTCATCAACGAGGCCGAGGCGGCTGTCCTGGACATCCCGGTCCTCTCGCCGGCCCTGCTGATCGAGCGCCTCACCACCGACACGGCGGGCCGGCCCGTCGAGTACGTCCACTCCCTCTACCGGGGCGACCGCTACCGCATCGTCTCCCGGCTGTCCCTCGGGACCTCGGCCCCGCACCCACGCCCCGAGAGTCACCACCCGGGAATCCCGCCGGGGGACTTCGCGCACGGAGACATCATCACCTCGTCCACGACGGGAGACGCCCACTGAGTCTTCCGGAGCGGTTCGCGGGCCGCGGCACGGCCCGGCCGGGCGGGGCGGACGCCCGCGTAAGCCATTCAGGGGCGCGTTGTATCCACTCGCTCACCTTGCGTGGCGGCAGTGGTTGATCGCCCATAGCTTCGGCTCATGAGAACAAAACACATGAAATGCCTGGCGGGCGTCACGGCCGTCACGGCCACCGTCCTGGGGTTCTCGGCCGGCCCCACGGCAGCGTCCGGACACCATGAATACGTGGTGCACCCAGGAGAATCGATCCAGGAAGCGGTGGACGCCGCACACTCCGGCGACACCGTCGTCGTCCTGCCCGGCACCTACCGCGAGAGTGTGCTGATCACCACGCCGGGCCTGACGCTGCGCGGTACGGGCGAGCGCACGGTCCTCGCACCGCAGCCGGCCGAGGCGACCGGGACGGCGGAGGCGACCGGGACGACAGAGGCGGCAGCGGCGACCGGGACGGCCGAGGCGACGGAGGCGACCGGGACGGCGCCCGCCAAGACCGCCTCGGGTCCCGCCGCCAAGGGCCCGAGGGCGGTCAACGCCTGCGCCGCGGGCGGCAACGGCATCTGCGTCGTGGGCACCGCGGCGAACCCCGTCGACGGCGTCAGGATCCGCGCGCTGACCGTCTCCGGCTTCGCCAAGACCGGCGTCTGGGCGTCCTGGACCGACGGGCTGTCGGTCCGCCGGGTGACCGCGCGGGACAACGGAACCTGGGGCATCGCCCAGGAGCGCTCCACCCGCGCCGACCTCCGGCACAACACCGCCACCGGCAACGGCGACGCGGGCATCTTCGTCGCGAACTCGGTCAGCGAGGAGGGCGGGGCGACCGACACCGACGGGACGGTCGTCGCGGACAACTCCGTGAGCGGAAACCGCATCGGCGTCACCGTGCGCCGGGTCCGCAACCTCCGGATCGACGACAACACCGTCACCGGCAACTGCAGCGGGATCTTCGTCGTGGGCGACGAGTCCAAGCCCGCGGCCGGCGCGATGACGATCAGCGGCAACCGCATCGTGAAGAACAACAAGCTCTGCGCGGCCACCCCGCGCCTCTCCGCGATCCAGGGGTCCGGCATCGTCCTCACCGGCAGCGAGAGCACGGTCGTGCGCTCCAACGTCATCCAGGGCAACGTCGGCACCACCGATTTCTCCGGCGGCATCCTGCTCTTCAAGAGCTTCGTGGGCGCGCTCAACACCGACAACACGGTCCAGGACAACCTCGTGAGCGGCAACAGCCCGGCCGACCTCGCCAACCGCGACACCTCGGGCACCGGCAACACCTTCACCGGCAACACCTGCGCCACCTCCGAACCGGCCGGGATGTGCGCCGAATGACCATCCACCGCCGCACCAGGAGGAACGAGACGGCATGACCACCGTGAGCCCCACCCCCGAGACCAGCCCCGAGAGGGCCCCCCTCACCTCCACCCTCGCCGCGCCCCACGCCAACGCGGGCGCCCCGACCCCGCCGCCCTCCATGCGGCTGCGCGAGCTCGCCTTCGGGGCGGCCTGCGCCGCGGCCGTACGTGCGGCGGCCCGGCTGGGCGTCGCCGACGCCCTCGGCGAGACCCCGGCCTCCGCCGCCGAGCTCGCCCTCGTGGTCGACGCGGAGCCCGTACCGCTCCAGCGGCTGCTGCGGGCGCTGACCTGCTACGGCGTCTTCGCCGAGACGGAGGACGGCAAGTTCGTCCACACCGACACGTCACGGCTGCTGCGCGAGGACGACCCGCACAGCCTGCGCTACATCTCCCTGTGGTGCACGGAGCCCTGGACCTGGGACGTCTGGCCGCGCCTCGACGACGCGGTCCGCTCCGGCACGAGCGTCTTCCCCGAGACCTTCGGCAAGGGCTTCTTCGACTACCTCCACCAGGACGCCGGCGAGTCCGCCCACGTGTTCAACCGGGCGATGACCACGTCCAGCGTGCAGTCCGCACACGACGTCGCCGAACTCCTCGACCTGACCGGCGTCTCCTCGGTCGCCGACATCGGCGGCGGCCAGGGCCATGTGCTCGCCAGCCTGCTGGAGAAGCACCCCTCGGTCCAGGGAACCCTCATGGACCTGCCGGGCGTCGTGGCCCGCGCCGACGAGCGGCTGCGCGACGGCGGCCCGCTCGCCGACCGGGTCCGGATCGTGGCCGGCGACTGCCGCGAGGACATCCCGTTCGAGGTGGATCTCTACGTCATCAAGAACATCCTCGAATGGGACGACGAGAGCACCCGGAGGACCCTGCGCAACGTGGTCGCGGCGGCCCGTCCCGGCGCCCGCGTGGTGATCATCGAGAACCTCGTCGACGACACCCCCTCGATGCGGTTCACCACCGCCATGGACCTGCTGCTCCTGCTCAACGTCGGGGGAGCGAAGCACACCCGGGAGAGCCTGCTCGGGCGCATGTCCGATGCGGGCCTCCAGGTGGGCGAGGTCCACCCGGTCAACGCCTACCTCCACGCCTTCGAGTGCACCGTGCCGTAAGCCTGCCGCGCGAACGGAAACGCCCCGGGTCCGGCACTTCGGTGCCGGACCCGGGGCGTTTCGCCGTGCGGTGGCGGAGCCCTACCGCTGCCACGTGTAGAACGGCTGGGCCATCGCGTCCTTCGGGCCGCGCCAGGTCTGCGGGTCGTACGGGCTCACGAACGCGGTGAGCCGGTCGCTGATGGCCTTGAACTCCGGGTGCTCCGTCACCTTGGCGATCTCCGGGCCCGGCGGGCGGTCGGACTCGATCAGGTGCAGGTACACGTCGCCGAACTGGAACAGCGTGCGCCGGTGCACGCCGACGAGGTGGGGGAGGTCCGTGTTGTCGGAGGCCTCGAACAGCTTCGCGATGTCCGGGGCCGAACCCGGAGCCATCCGGGCGACGATCAGAGCGTGGTGCATCTGGCTGCCTTTCGGGGCGTGAGGGGTGTGGGTGGCCGAAGTGGTGACAGCACCGCGGCCGGGAAGGCCCGCCGGCTCGCGGCGAACCCTCCCGGCCGTAGGACTAGTTGGCGGGTACGGAGGCGGCGCGGCGCTCGCGGTCGCGCTGCTCGATCTTGTCGCGGATGAGCTCCATCTGGACGCGGGAGTTGCGGTTGATGTTGTCCGTCATCCACGCGTCGTCGACCGGGGCGTCCGGGCGCATCGCGAAGTCCTGCCGCCAGAGCATCCGCGTACCGCCCTGGACCTCCGTGTACTCCCACCGGATGTCCATGTGCTGGAACGGGCCGGGCTCGACCCGCCGGGCCTGGACGTTGCGTCCCGGGCGGTCGGTGGTGCGCTCCGAGACCCAGCTCCAGACCTTGCCGTTGTCGTCGGGGTGCATGGTGAGGCGGAACGTCGTCTTCTGCCCCTCCCGCTTGAGGACCTCGACGGCCGCGTACTCGCTGAACAGCTGCGGCCAGTTCTCCAGATCGTTCGTCGTCTCCCAGACCAGGTCCAGCGGAGCGGCGATGATGATCTCGTTCTCGGTGTGTCCGGACACGTCAGGCTCCTGTCACGAGGGTGTTGTTGACCAGGTCGAGGAACTCGGCGGGCGTCTTGCACTGGTCGGCGTCGGCCGGCAGCGCGTGACCGTAGCGGTTCTCCAGCACGGCCACGATGCCGAGCAGACCGAGCGAGTCCAGGCCGTACTCCTCGAAGGCCGAGTCGGGACGGCTCGCCATCTCCGACGGGTCGGCGGTCAGGCCGGCGCCGCTCTTCATCAGGGCGGACAGCTCTTCGTACGTCAGCGATGCGGTCATGGGGCACTACTCCTTCTCACAGCGGGGTGTCGGTGGGGCGGCGCAGCACCAGGGCCGAGTTCGACCCCATCAGGCCGCGGCTCAGCACGAGCGCCGTGCGCAGTTCGGCGGGGCGCGCCCGCCCGGTGACCACGTCCAGGTCGTGGCACACGTCGAAGACGTTGGGCGTCGGCGGGATCAGACCGTGTTCCATGGCGAGCACGGCGGCGGCCGTGTCCAGCACCGGCGCGCCGCAGTAGGCACGGCCGATCCCGGTCTTGGGCGCCGTCACCGGCACCCGGCGCCCGTGCGCGCCGAGCGCGTCGGCGATCGCCAACGCCTCGGCCCGGTCCGCCGAGGGCACACCGAGCGCGTCCGCGAAGACCACGTCGATCTCCTCCGGCGCGCAGCCGGCCTCCCGCAGTGCCCCCTCGATCGCGCGGGCCAGCCCCGCACGGGACTCCTCCCACCGCGACGCGCCGGTGAAGGTGGCGGCGTGACCGGCCAGTTCGGCCCGCACCCTGGCACCGCGCTCGCGGGCCACCGCCTCCTCCTCGACGACCAGCATGCCGCCGCCCTCGGCCGGTACGAATCCGCAGGCGTCCGCGGTGAACGGCCGGTAGGCGCGGGTGGGTTCGTCGCTGAGGCTGAGGTCTTCGTAGCCGAGCTGGCAGACGACCGAGTACGGCGCGAGCGGCGCCTCGGCCGCACCGACCACCACGGCGTCCGTGCCGCGCCGGATGGAACGCGCCGCGTGCATCAGCGCGTCCAGGCCGCCGGCCTCGTCGCTCGCCACGACGGCGCACGGCCCCTTGAAGCCGCCCCGGATCGAGATCTGACCGGTGCTGGCCGCGTAGAACCAGGCGATGGACTGGTAGGGACCGACATAGCGCGAGCCCTCCCCCCACAGCCGCTGGAGTTCGCGCTGGCCGAACTCACCGCCTCCCGAACCGGCGGCGGTGACCACGCCCACCTTGAACGGCGCGCCCTCGTAGTCGGCGCGGCCGAGCCGCGCGTCGCTCAGGGCGAGGTCGGCGGCGGCCATGGCGTAGTGCGTGAAGCGGTCGGTCTGGACGAGGAAGCGCTCCTCGATGAACGCGACCGGGTCGAAGTCCCTGACCTCGCCGGCGACCTTGAGCGGAAGGTTCTCGCAGCCCTCGCGGGAGACCAGGTCGAGGACGCTGACGCCTTCCTGGGTCTGCTTCCAGAAGGCGTTGGCGCCGGTTCCGTTGGGGGCGACGACACCGATACCGGTGATGACGGAGGTGCGACGTGCGTCGGCTGCCCGAGTGCTCATGTGGTCCTCCCGCCCGAGCGGGTCAGGGCGACGGCGGACTGGAATCCCCCGAATCCGCTGCCGACCGAGAGCACGCTGCGCAGTTTGAGGGGGCGTGCGGTGCGCGGTACGTAGTCGAGATCGCACTCGGGGTCGGCGGTCTCGTAGTTGGCCGTCGGCGGCACCGTCTGGTGCTTGAGGGCCAGGACGCACGCGGCGATCTCGATGGCTCCGATGGCACCGAGCGAGTGGCCGACCATGGACTTGATCGAACTCATCGGCACCTTGTACGCGTGCGAGCCCAGGGCCCGCTTCACCGCGGCCGTCTCGTGCCGGTCGTTCTGCTTGGTGCCCGAACCGTGCGCGTTGACGTAGTCGACCTGCGATCCGTCGATCCGGGCGTGCGCCAGGGCGCTGTTGATGGCCTCGGCCATCTCCAGCCCCTCGGTGGTCAGCCCCGTCATGTGGTACGCGTTGCCGAAGGTGGCGTACCCCGAGATCTCGCAGTAGACGGTCGCCCCGCGCGCCCGTGCGTGCTCCAGCTCCTCCAGGACGAGGACGGCACCGCCCTCGCCCATCACGAACCCGTCCCGGCGCGCGTCGAACGGCCTGGAGGCGTGCTCCGGATCGTCGTTGTTCGCCGAGGTCGCCTTGATCGCGTCGAAGCAGGCCACCGTGATGGGGGTGATCGGGGTGTCGGACGCCCCCGCGATGCAGACGTCCACCCGGCCCTCCTCCACGGAGTGGAAGGCGTAGCCGATCGCGTCGAGGCCGGAGGTGCAGCCGGTGGAGACGGTCTGTACGGGCCCGTGCGCACCGACTTCCTCCGCGACCGCGGATGCCAGGGTGCTCGGCGCGAACGCCCGCTCCAGGTGGGCGCCGGCCGACCGGTGGTCGACGTCCCATCGCGTGCCTCTCTCGCTGACCGCGACGTAGTCGTGTTCCAGACGGGTGGTGCCGCCGACCGCCGTCCCGAGGGAGACCCCGATGCGCCAGGGGTCCTCCTTCTCCAGGTCGAGCCCGGCGTCGCCCAGCGCCTCCCTGGCGGCCACCAGCGCGAACTGGACGTACCGGTCGGAACGGGCGATCAGCTCCGCGTCCAGGCCATGGACGACGGGATCGAAGTCGCACTCGGCGGCGATCCGCGAGCGGAACTGCGCCGGGTCGAACAGGGTGATGCCGCGCGTCGCCGTACGCCCGTTGGCGAGCAGGTCCCAGAACGCCGGGGCGCCGATGCCACCGGGTGCGACGACGCCGACCCCGGTGACGGCCACGCGGCGGGTCATGAGGACGCCCCCGTTCGTTCTGGCGGCGCTCCGCGCTCGGCCGTCTCCGTGGCCGCGGTGGCCTCGGTGACCTCCGTGTCGACATGGCCGAGTTCCGGACGCGGGGCGAGCGGCCCCAGGTGGAAGACCATGCGAGCCTCCACGTCCCCCACGTTGCGGAAGCGGTGGCGGACGTGCGGCGGGATCAGCAGCCCCTGGTCGGGCCGCATGGGATACGTCTCGCCGTCCAGGTCCACTTCGAGGTGTCCCGCCACGACGTACACGAACTCCTCGGAGTAGGGGTGGTAGTGCTCGCCGATCCGGTCACCCGGTTCGACGAGGGCCAGCCCCATGAAGCCGCTGGTGGCGCCGACTGCGGTCGGGGTGAGCAGGGCGCGCAGGTCACCGCCGCGCCTGCGGTTGGGCTGGGTCTCGCTGAGATCCACGATGCGATGCCGGTGGATGGTCATGGCTGCTTTTCTCCAGGCACGTTGGGAGGTGTGACGGCAGGCCGGGGCCGGCCCCCGTTGCCGGTGACGCGTCAGGACTCGGCGGACCGGCGGTCCGTGATCAGGCTCATCTCGGCCTGGGCGAGGAAGCGCACGGCTTCCTGGTCGTTCGTCGGCACGCTCTGCACACCGCCGTCGAGCAGCCGGTCGAGCACGGCCGCCTTGCGGTCGCCGCCGATGCCCAGCGCCTGCGTGGGCTGCGCGTCGAGCGGGCCGATCACTTCGAGGAGCCGCACCACGACGTCGTCGCGCTGGAAGATCGTGCTGCTCTCGATGGGGCTCGCGACGTCGTCCGCGTTCTCCTCGTCCTGGCCGGCGAGCAGCCGGGCCAGCGCCATCCCGCAGCCCTCCTTGGCCTGGTAGAACAGCGCGTGCCGCTGGACGTCCGCGGCACTGTGGCGGCCGGCCGTCACGTGGTGCACGGTCGGCAGGGCGGCCCGGGTGAAGAACATCCGGGCGGAGTTGGGGTCGCTCAGGTCCCGGTCCTGCTCCAGGTACGGGTTGATGGCCTCCTCGACGGCCCGGACCTCGGGCTGGCGGGAGACGTGGCGCAGTGCCGCCATCAGGTCGCCCTCGATCTCGACGGCCCGCACGACGCGGTTCCCGTGCATGAAGAGCGAGGTACGGCGCAGCCGGGTGTTCTCGTTGACGCGGGCCTGCGGGGAGTCGTAGTCGGCGAGAATCTTCGCGACCATCTCCTCGGTTCCCGGCTTCACCGTGAAGGTGAGCGCGTGGCGTACGACGCCGTCGCCCAGGCGCGGCGCGGACTGGAGGCGGCCCCGGAGGGGCTCGGGGGTCGACTCGAACGCCGCCCCGGTCTCCCGCAGCACGCTGAAGCGCAGCGAACGGGTGTCGCGCACACAGCTGTGCAGCGGCTGCACCGTCGCCACGTGCTCCTCGCTGTTCACCCAGGCGAGGAAGGGGGGCGCACTGTCCCACTCGCTGGTGATGAGCCACTGGGAGGGGTTCTCGATGGACTGGCACAGCTGGTCGCTGATGTGTCCCGGGATCGAGGCGACCTGGTTGCGCATGTGCTCGTACGCCTCCAGGAACTGGTTCTGGGCGCCGTCGTGCAGGTCAAGGAGCAGTATGACCCGGAGCCTCGAACCGTCGAAGGCGGACTGGGATACCCGTTCCGAGAGGATTGTCATCGCTTTTGTTCTCCTGTCCCGTTCCCGCCCGTCATGGGCCGGTTTCGGTGAAGTCGCGCAGGTCCTGCCTGCCGGTGGGTGGGCGTCCCGCCCCGTGCGGCGCGCGCACCGCTCCCCGCGACCGATCGTGGAACGCTGGTACGGGCGGCGCCAGATTTATGAACCGTTCAGGTGAGGCGTCGGCACAAGCCCCGCCCAACCCCTCCGACCAGGGCATGGACAGTGCGTCCCCCTGCGTCGAGCTGGAGCAATCGAATGAACGAAAGCGTCGACCACCGCGTGCCGGTCCTCATCGTGGGCGGCTCCCTGGTGGGGTTGTCCACCTCCCTCTTCCTGAGCCGGCTCGGCGTCGACCACCTCTTGGTGGAGAAACACCGCAGCACCTCGACCCACCCCCGGGGCCGGGGCAACAACGTCCGCACGATGGAGGTGTTCCGCGCCGCCGGCGCGGAGCAGCTGATCCGCGACGCGGCATCCGTCCTCGCCGACAACCACGGCATCCTGCAAGCCGGTTCACTCACCGGTGACGACCAGGAATGGCTCTTCAAGGAGATCGACCCGGGCAACGGCCTCGCCCGGTTCAGCCCGAGCGGCTGGTGCCTGTGCAGCCAGAACGACCTGGAACCCGTCCTCGTCGACCACGCCCGCGACCAGGGCAGCGACCTGCGGTTCTCCACCGAACTGCTCACCTTCGAGCAGGACGCGAACGGGGTCACCGCCGTCGTGAAGGACCGGGAGACCGGGGAGCACGCCACGGTGCGCGCCGACTACCTGGTCGCCGCCGACGGTCCCCGAAGCCCGATCCGCGAGCAGCTGGGCATCGGCCAGACGGGCCCCGGAGACCTCTTCCACAACGTCAGCATCACCTTCCGCTCCCGTCGCCTCGCCTCCGTGGTGGGGGACCGGCGTTTCATCGTCTGCTACCTCACCAACCCGGCGGCGGACGGGGCGTTGCTGCCGGTCGACAACGAGGAACGGTGGGTCTTCCACGCGCCGTGGCAGCCCGACCGGGGCGAGACGCTGGAGGACTTCACCGACGAGCGGTGCGCCGAGCACATCCGCCGGGCGGTGGGGGACCCGGAACTCGACGTCGAGATCACCGGCAAAGCCCCCTGGCACGCGGCCGAGCGGGTCGCCGAACGGTACGCCTCCGGCAGGGTTTTCCTGGCCGGCGACTCGGCCCACGAGATGTCCCCCACCGGGGCGTTCGGCTCGAACACCGGCATCCAGGACGCCCACAACCTGGCATGGAAGCTCGCAGCCGTGGTCGGCGGGGCGGCGGGCCCGGAGCTCCTTGACACGTACGAGGCGGAGCGGCTCCCGGTGGCCAGGGCCACGAGCGCGCGCGCCTCGGCCCGCTCGGGGGAGCACAGTCACCCGGGGTACGCCGGGCCGCCCGGAGGCCAGGGCGCTCCGAGCGGTGCCGGTCGACCTGGCGGCCCTGGTGGGCAGGGCGGTCCCGGCGGTGCCGGTCGACCTGGCGGCGCTCCCGGTGGGCAGGGAGGTCCCGGTGGTCCCGGTGGCGGCCGTCAGGGCGGGATGCTCTCCGTCGCCCTCGGCTACCGCTACGTGCGCGGAGCGGTCCTGGGGGTCGACCCGGACCTCCCGGTCGTGCCCGAGGGCATCGGTCTGACGGGCGAGCCCGGCACCCGCGCCCCGCACCTGTGGCTCGGCCGCGACGGTGAGCGGGTGTCCACGCTGGACCTCTACGAGCAGGCGTTCGTCCTGCTCTGCGACGAGGACAGCCCGGAGTGGCGCGGCGCGGCCCGCCACGTGGCGAAGCGACTGGGCATCCGGCTGGACGCCTTCACCATCGGGTCCGGCACGGAGGCGGATCTGCGGTCCGAGGACGGTGCCGACTGGGCAGCCGTCCACGGGACGTCCGCCGAGGGCGCCGTGCTGGTACGCCCCGACGGATTCGTCGCCTGGCGCGCACAGGGCGCGGCACCCGACCCGGAGACGGCGCTGTACGGGGTCCTGACGACCCTGCTCCACCGCGCCTGATCCACGAACCACAGCACCGGACACTGATCCCCGGCGGGCCCTCGGCCCGCCGGGGATCAGTGCGTGGTCGCCCCTGCGCCACGTCTTCCCGCGCGGCCGTCAGCGCGAACCGGTCAGGGCGGCGAAGACCACGACGTTCTCCTGGTACCCGGACCCCTTGTCGTACTCGCCGCCGCAGGTGATCACCCGCAACTCGGGCCGGTTCGACGGGCCGTAGACCTTCTCGTCAGGGAAGTCCTTCTTGCTGTAGGCCTCGACGGCGTACACCGTGAACACGGCGGTGGTCCGGTCGGCCCGGACGATCTCGACGGTGGCGCCCTTGCGCAGGGACCCCAGCAGGAAGAAGACACCGGGCCCGAGCCTGGTGTCCACGTGCCCGGTCGTGATGGCGGTGCCCACCGAGCCCGGCACCGTCCCGTCGGCGTACCAGCCGCTGAGCACCGGGTTGTTGTCGGGCGGCGGCTTCAACGCGCCCGACGCGTCGAGGCCCAGCTTCATCATGGGCGAGTCCACCTTGAGCACGGGAATCCGCAGGCGTACGGGCGGGGACGGCGGCAGCGGCGGTACGGCGGGGGACGCCGGAGCGGGCCCCGCCGGACGGGCCTGGCCGGCGGAACCGGCCGGCCCGGGACTCACCGGCAGGGGCCGCAGGGGCGCCGGCCGGACGGGCGGCCGGGGGAGGAGGACCGGCGGCGCGGTGGGGCGGCGTACGAGGGAAGGCGGCAGGCGCACCGGATACCGCGAGGCCATGTACACCGGGCCCGCGGGGACGGGGACCGGGGGCGCGGCGGCGGGCGGCGGGGCGGAGGAAGGGGCCGCGGAGGGCGGCGGGGGTGCGGCGGCGGCCGGCGGGTCGGGCGGCTGCGGCGGCCGGTCGTCCCGTAGCCCGCTGACCACCAGCACGGTCCCCGCCACCACGGCCCAGACCAGGTATTTGACCGCCGGGAACGGCTGGGGCGATGTACTGGTACTGCGCCCGGATTCCATCGCGTGTCCTCTGCTTCGCGGCGGGTGGGGTGGTACGGCCGCGCGCCCCGGAGCACGGCGGGGTGCGGGGCGCGCGGACGGGTTTCGTACGGTCAGTCGCGGGCCGACGCCGCCCGGCGGCGCATCCTGAACACGGCCCCGGCCGCCGCTCCGGCGAGCAGCACGGAACCCGCGGCGAGCTGCGCGCCGTGGTTCACCGGGACGCTGAATCCGGCGGCCACCCCGCCGCTGGGCGTGCGGTCCGCGATCCGGTAGGTGTCCGTCATCTGGATGCGCGGGGGACACTTCACGGTGACCGTGTCCGTACCCGGCTTGGCGTCGTCCGGCACCTCGAACTCGCCGACGAGCACACCTTTGCGCTCGCCCTCGAAGAGGTGGAACGCGCCCGCGGCCTCCGAGGTCCCCTTGCCGTAGGTCTCCTTGCCGCAGGACCGGGTGGAGACGGTGACCAGCGAACCGGGGGAGGCGCTCCGCGGGCTGATGTGAATGGTCTGCTCACCGGCGGGGTCCGCGGCCACGGCGGCGGGGGCAGCGAGGGCCAGCAGGCCTACGGCCAGACAGATACCCGCACCGGTGCGTGTGTTGCGCATGAGGTTCCTCCATCGACAGCGTGGCCCGGCCGGACTGCGCGGCTCCTCCGCTGTGCTCCGCGTCCGAGGCAACCGACACTCCGTCACGCCCGCAACATGGAGGGCGGGCCCACCTGTCACCCGGTCAGGCTCGGTATTCCGAATCGGGCTCCCGTTTGCGCAGGTCATCCTCCTGCGGGGGAGAGCGGGCGAGACGGCTGTGCCCGGACGGCGAACGGGCTAAGGCAGTCCGGGTCCGGGGCCCGGCAGTTGAGCGCGAGGGCGGGCGCCTCGGCCGGTGTCCGACGGTCCGACACCTGATGGGCAGTGGGACGGCGGCCCGTGCCACCCGCCCGTCCCCGCTTATTGACATGTGCAGGTCCATTCTTGATGCTGTGAGAGCGCTCTCAGCGGGTGAGTGGGGGAGCTCGGTGGTGGGGGGAGTTCGACGGCCGGTACCGCCCCTGCGGCGTCCTCCGAAGCGGTCCCGGCCGGATGCCGCGCGCGGTCCGGCGTTCCTCGGCCGGTTCCCGCCGGTGTCGAAACGGAGGCGAACCGTGGAACGGGACCATGAATCCAATCCGCCGAATGTACGGCCTTGCCGCCCTTGTTCTCGCAGGGGTCCTCACGGCCGTGATGTCCGTGTCGTCGGCGCAGCCCGCCCGGGCTTCCCAGACGAGCATGCGGGCCGCCGACCCGAGCGTGATCCGGGTCGACTCCACCTATGTCTCCGTGCAGTCGACCGGTGGCGGCATCGCCGTGCGCCAGGCGTCGTCGACGGCCGCTCTCGCGTCCGCACCCGCGCGGCAGGTCTGGTCCGACACCCGGGGCCTCGGTGAGGTCTGGGCCCCGGAGGTCGTACGGGACGGCGGCCGGTACTACATCTACTTCACGGCCGGGACCGGTTCCGCGCACCGGATGTACGTGATCAGCTCGACGGCCCCCGACAGCGGGTACACCGCCGAGACCCAACTCGCCCTGCCCGACAACAAATGGGCCATCGACGGCACCGCGTTCACCTTCAACGGGCAGCGCTGGTTCGTCTGGTCCGGCTGGGCAGGCGACACCAACGTCGAGCAGAACCTCTACATCGCCAGGATGAGCAGCCCCACCACGCCGACCGGCGCGCGCTACGTCATCTCGCAGCCCCGGGAGAGCTGGGAGCGGGTCGTCGGCAACCCATTCATCAACGAGGCGCCCGAGGCGATCAAGGACCCGAACGGTCAGCTGCACATCGTGTACTCCGCCAACGGCAGCTGGAGCGACCAGTACTGCCTGGGCGAACTGCGGCTGCGGGCCGGCGGCGACCCGACGTACGTATGGGACTGGTACAAGTCGAACGGGTGCCTGTTCGGCTCGAACCGCTCGACGATGATGGCCGGCTGGGACCCGACCCTGCAGGTGAACGGTCCCGGGCACCACAGCTTCGTACTGCTGGACGGCGACATCAACACCAGCCCGCCGGCCGGACCGCAGTTCCCGCTGATGTTCCACGCGGTCCCGAAGGGGACGGCGTACTCGTGGGACAACCGGTACTGGTACACCGGGACCTTCTGCTGGTGGGGCGGTACGACCTACAGCCGCGCCAACGTCCCGGGAGCGACCTCGGACACCGGCTGGAGCCTCAAGTTCTTCGAGTGAGGCGCGGCGGAGCGCGGGCGGCCGTCCTCGGGGGTGGCCGCCCGCGCTCTCACGGGAGGATCAGGGAGTCCAGGCGGTGACGACCGCCCAGCTCACGTCGTCGGGCCAGAGCGCCGTGGCGTCGAAGGTGTTGGAGCCGCCGTTGGAGGCGACGTATCCGGTGTTGTTGTAGTGGCGGATGTAGCGGTCGGCGAAGTTGTACGAGACCAGGGAGTTGCCCTGCCCGTTCACGCCGGCCTGCGAGCAGAAGGTGGCGTCGTTGGCGAACAGCGCGGAGCCGTCGTTGGCGTGCAGATAGAGCTGGTAGTTCTGGTGCCGCAGATAGCTGCCCGGCGTGTTCTTCGACTCGAAGGAGCGGCAGGAGCTGTTGGCCAGGCCCGGCCGGACGATCCAGGAGGCGTTCGCCTTGTCGGTCGCCGAGCTGGCGGAGGAGACCACCGTGGTGTTGACGTTCGCGCCGGAGTGGCTGAGGTAGCTGGTGGTGCAGCAGGACGTGGTCGCCCGGAGCGAGACGGAAGAACCGGAATTGAGGGCGGTCCCGCCGCTCGCCCCTTGCGTGTACCCGGCCGCGACGATGTTGGCCTGGACGGCGTTCTCGGTCGCGTCGGTGGGATAGCCGGAGGTTATGACGCCCTCGTAGAAGGTGCCCGCGGCGCTGACGCTGTTGTCGCCGCCGATGCCGAGGATGATCGCGCCCTCCTTCTTCATCGGGTTGTAGCCGGAGGCGTTCGGCCGGACCCCGTTGTAGTAGGTGGACAGTGAGCCGGACTGGGCGTTGCCCGCGCGGATGGACCAGTGGTTCGGCTCGCCCTTGACGATCGCGGTCAGGAAGCGGTGGTTCACCGTCGGGTCGCCTGCGTTGTTGCCGGTGTTGACGCCGGAGAACAGCCCGTTCTCCAGGTCCGCCATCACCCAGGGACCATTGCCCGCACCCGAGCCCCAGCCACGGCTGTTGCCGAAGTAGATGGCCTCCATGGTGCCGTTGCCGTTGTCGCGGCTGTTGGTCTCGGCGTTGCCGTAGTCGAAGCAGCAGCCGTCGTTGTAGTGCGTGCCGTCGAGGATCGCGTACATGCCCTCGGGCTGGTCGCCGGTGGCGATCCCGTTCGTCGCGTTGTTGCGGTAGCCGGTTCCCGGCGAGACGAAGACGCCGTAGGCGCGGTTGCCGTTGAGGTTGACCGGCGCCATCGTGGCGTTGGCGAGCTTGTCGTAGCCGCCCGACGCGGGGCCGCTGAACCCGCCCGGAGGCGCCTGGGTGAGGCGGTTGTTGCGGCCCGTCTGGTCGTAGATGACCGTGATGACGCAGCTGGTCCCGGCACAGAACGAGTCCTGCGTGGCGGCGTTGGCGTACCCGCCGGCGCTGAGCACCCCGATGTCGCGCGTGGTGCTGTCCGAGGCGCGACGCACCTGGTACAGCGCCCCGTTGTAGGAGCCGTACAGGGCTCGGGTGGTGCTGTGCGCGGCGACGCACGGCGTGCCGCCCGCGGCGTACAGGTCGCACGGCTGGGACGTCGCGGCCTGGGAGGCGGTGGTGCCCGTCAGGGCCCCCGCGACGAGCACGGCGGCCAGGGTCGCCGTCAGCGCGGCGGCTCGGCGTCGAAGAGCGGACCGGAGTCCTGACATTCCTTTCATTCCGTTCATTCCTCTCATCGCTGTCCTCGATTCGGTGGTGGGCTTCGGGAAGGCGCATGCGGATGTGCGGATGTGCGGATGTGTGGGCATGCGGGCATGCGGGGACGCGCCGTGGTGCGGCGTTCTGCGGGGGTGCGGGGTGGGGCAGGGGCGCGGAGGCGGGCAGCGCCGAGCTCTGTGTGACGGGTGGGGGGGGTATGCCGAGGCGCGGATCCGGGCCGGGAGCGTGCGGGGTCGGCCGCCGGACAGGACTGCGCCGTCCGGCGGTGCGGGGGTGCGCCGGTACGACGAGGTGGCCGCGTCGCACGAGGAAATCGGGCGGCGGGAGGGAGCGGGTCCTTGCGCTGTCGCAGGTCAGGCCGGCGAGAGAAATTGTTAGCGCTAACAATTCTGACGTGACGTCGAGTGGGGGGAGAGGTCGCTTGGGTGGCACAGACGCTAAACCGAGGGGGCGAGGCGCGCAAGAGTTTCGTCCAACTCCCGCGAAGTGCGGATGGGAGTGGGGCAGTTCGGTGGATCGTGGTGGTGGGGCGTTGCTCGTTCGTCGGCGGATCGCCTTGATCTTGACGGGCACGCCGAAGCCCGGGGCGGGGGCCGCCCAGGTTTCCGTCGGCGGCAGGCGTCCCCGAGGCCGGGGTGCATGACGGTCTACGGCTGGAGGACTCGCTGAGGCGTTACGAGATCCGCTGGAGGCGCTCCGCGGCCTGAGCCGGGGTGTCGTAGTGGCCGGGCCGTTGCCGGCAGGACCGAACTGAAGTGGTGGAACGCCTCTCGTGAGTCGCTGTTCCCGGTCTTCGGAGGGCTGTTGTGGTGGTCGAGGCCGACGGCCTGCCTCTCCGAACCACGTACCCAGCGTGCCTTTTGGGACGGTGTTCAGTTCTGCCAGAGGAACGCGGCCTCGCCGCAAGGCAGGCAGTGGAACACGTAACCGCGACCACCACCACCGAAGTTCGCGGAGGTGGCGAAGTCGTGACCCTCCGCAAGTTCGGCCGTGAACATCATGCGGGTGGCGCAAACCGGACAGTCGGGAGACTCGTCGCCCTGAATCCAGTCGGGTTCGCCGCCCAGCCGCCCGAGGACCGGCTCGTCCGTGGGCTCGTCGGCCGGATCGATACGCAGGGCGGTCACCGCGCCCAGGAGCGTCTCGCCGTCCGACGGGACAGCGGCGGGGGTGAGCTCTCCGGAGAAGAGGTAGGCGTGGTTCGCGCCGGCAGTCGCGTCCCAGTCGTCGCACATTCCAGGATCGTTCTGGCAGAAGAACACCGCGACCACGCCGATGTCGAGGGGGAGATGGGCGAGGAACTGCATGGCCCCCTCGCACTCGCGGCACCTCGGCCAGACGAACCCACCCGGGACGAGCGGGACGCCTCCGGTGCGCGGTCCGGGCGCGTCGGCAGCGGTCTCCCCGTCGTGGATCAGCAACATGGCCGTAGCCTGGGGTCGGCTTTTCGGGTCGAGCGATGGGGCCGGGTGTTCGCCGCAGGAGCGTTCTGTCCGAACGCCGGCATGCCGGGACCGGCAGCCGTCGACCGGCGGGCGTCTGTCAGTTGTCGACGGGGCACGTGCTTCCTCATTCGGCGGCTTGTGTGCGGCGTGCGTAGACGCGGGCCGCACGGGCGCGGTCCCCGCAGCGTACCGAGCACCAGTGGCGGCGTGCGTGCGTGCGCAGCAGGTAGCGGCGGCAGGGAGCCGAGTCGCAGGCGGCGAGCCGTTCCGCGTCCGGACCGGTGAGCAGGTCGGCGGCGTCGGCTGCCAGAACGGCCAGGGCGTGGTCGACGATCCGGTCGGTCGGATGGGCCTGGACCCGGTGCAGGCCCTGCACGGGGTCCCAGCGCAGGAGCGCGGCCGCGGGAGTGCGGGTCAGTGCGTCATTGACGGCCTGCAGGGTCCCGTCCGGCGCGGGGCGAGAGTCGATCCGGGACGCGAGCAGTGCGCGCACCTGATCCCGCAGGGCACGCAGCCGGGCCGTGCACACCTCGTACAGCTTGGTGTCGGCCGGTGCGAGGTCACGTTCGACCAGCCACCGCGTCGCCGCCTCGGGGGAGCTGAGCAACTCCAGGTGCCGGCCGCCCGGGAGGGTGAGCTCGGTGTTGGCGAAGTCGAGCGCAGGGTACTGCTCCGCACCTGGTGCGGGCGGCGGAGCGGAGCGGGCGGGCTCGCCGGTTGCCATCGTCTTCATGGTCCTCATGTTAAGTCCTGGACTTATCCGTGAGGCTCGGTTAGCTTCGCCTCACGGAAAACCTCCTTTCCATCCGTGAGGACATGATGACCGGTACGCGCACCGAACAGACCCCCGTCAGCGTCTTCGGCGGTCCGACCGCCCTCATCGAGTACGGCGGGCTGCGGTTACTCACCGACCCCGCCTTCGATGCCCCCGGCGAGTACCCCCGGGGCAACGGCCACGTCCTCACCAAGACCGCGCCCGCCGCCGTCGACCCCGCCGAACTCGCCCCGGTCGACGTCGTCCTGCTCTCCCACGACGAGCACCCCGACAACCTCGACCACTCCGGCCGTGCCCTGCTGGCCGGCGTCCCGCTGGTCCTGACCACACGCGGCGGCGCGGGCCGTCTGGGCGGCACCGCACGGGGCCTGGCCCCGTGGGACACCGTCGAACTGCCCCGCCCCGACGGCGGCACGTTGACGGTGACCGCAGTCCCCGCCCAGCACGGACCCGAGGGCTGCGAACCTGTCACCGGCGAGGTGATCGGATTCGTCCTGACCTCCCCCGACCTGCCCACCGTCTACGTCAGCGGCGACAACGCCTCACTGGAGCTGGTCCGGCGGATCGCCGACCGCTTCGCCCCCGTGGACACCGCAGTTCTCTTCGCCGGCGCCGCTCGCACCGCTCTGTTCGACGGTGCCCTGCTCACTCTCGACAGCGCCCAGGCCGCCGAAGCCGCCACCATCCTCGCGGCCCGCCGCGTGGTCCCCGTCCACTTCGACAGCTGGGGCCACTTCACCGAGGGCCGCACTTACCTGGTCGACGCCTTCACGGCGGCCGGGCTGCTGGACCGCCTGGAGCTTGCCGGGGCGTGAGCCGCCGTCGCGCACGCCGAATGCTCTGCGGGACAGCCTTTGGTCTGCTGCGGCCGCGAACTACGCCTGGGAAGCGGCTGGTCGGACACTTCCGATGCGGCTCCCCGCTGCCGGAACCGCTCTGCCGATCGTCGTGGCGAGCGCGGCTCCGAGGGCGCTGACTCCCACCAGGGTCAGCCAGATCGGGGCTGCCCCGCTGGACAGCAACCCGGAGAGCGCCGCCGGAGCGACCGCTCCCGCGACCGTCACGGCGAGCTGGTTGAGGGCCAGGTACCGGCCGCGGAGAGCGTCCGGGGCGCTCTCCGCGGCGACGGTCGAGGTGATGGGGCCGCCGAGGATCTCACCGAGGGTGTAGCTGCCCGCACCGAGCAGTACGACGCCGACCGCGAGGGCGAGCGCGGCCACGTGGTCGGCGGCGAGGAACAAGAGGTAGCCCGCGGCGAAGCAGGCGTGTCCGGCGACGAGGACGCGGCTGCGGATCCGCCCGTCGAGCCACCGGAGGACGATGCCCTGGCCGAAGCCGACCATCAGGGTGTTGAGCGTGAACACCGCGCCGGCGGTCCAGCCGGGCAGTCCCAGCACGTCCACGGCGTAGACCGGTATCGCGACGTTGAGGGCGGACAGGGAGACCGCGAAGCACAGTTGATGTGCGACCAGTGTCAGGTACCGCCGGTCCCGGAGTACGCGCCCCCAGCCTCCGGCGGCGTCCTGACCGTCCTGGCCCGCCTCGGGGCGGACGTTCGGCACGGCCCGCATCAGCATGAAGGCGGCGAGGTAGGACAGGGCGTTGACGACCACGATCGTGGCGTAGGCGCCCTGAGTACCGATACCGACGGCGACGGCGGAGAGGAGCCCGCCGAGCGCGTAGCCGAGGTTGCGTACCGACCCCAGAAGACCGAACCAGTGCTCGCGTCGGCCGGGAGCGGCCAGCGCCGTGACGGTCACGCCGTAGCAGCTGAAGAACACCGCCCGTCCGGCACTGTTCAACCAGGCGAAGACGGCGATCTGCCAGGTGTGCCCCGCGACGAGATAGCCCGCGAAGCCGAGCGCCTGGGCCAGGTTCGCCGCCTGCAACACCGGCTTGGCGCCGTACCGGTCGACCAGCCCTCCGGCCAGCGGACCCGCCGGGAGCGCCAGCAGCCCGGCCGTCGTCAGTGCCGCGCCCACCTGCACCAGCGTGAGCGACGTCGTGGCCAGGAAATACAGCATCGAAACGGGGATGAAGACACCGGTGCCGAGCGAGTCGATGACGATCGCCGCGACGAAACGGCCGTGCCGAGGCGTCGGGGGACGGGTTGCACAATCGGGAGTGGACACAACCTGGAAGGTATGAATTCCATACCGGTATACACAAGGCTTCCGGGAGTCGTGCATGGGTAAGGCCTACAATGTCACGGCCGCGACCTGCCCCAGTCGCCCCGTTCCGCACCGGATCGGGGCGCGTTGGACAGTGTTCGTCGTCAACGCGCTGGACAACGGTCGATGCGACACACGGGGTTGAAGGCGCACATCCGGGGGATCACGCCGAAGGCGCTTCACCGAGAGGCTTTGAGCGACGGAGTACGACGGTCTGAGTCTCCCGCACGGAGATTCCCGCACATCCGCCGCATGTCGAATACGCCCTCACCGACCTCGGCCGCTCACTGCTGACACCTCTGCGTGCCGTCCGGGAATGGGCCGAGAGCCACGTCCCCGACATCGAACGCGCCCGCGCACATGCCGACGCCGGGTCCTCTGCGCGGCCGGTCCCGTAACGGGGTGCGGTCCCTCCCCGGAACTCCGGGAAGGGACCGCACCCCGGGCCGTCAGTGCTTGGCGGCGGTGGCGCCCATGGCGGGCGGGGCGGCGTCGACGCCCCAGGTGGTGGGCTTGTCGGAGAGGCTGATCCGGATCGTGCCGGCGTGGAGCAGGTTCTCGTGGGAGAGCCAGCTCTGGCGCAGCTTGCCCTTGCCGGTGGTCACGGAAGAGATGTACTGGAGCTTCGACGCGCTCGCGCCGGGGGCTTCGATGCTGATCGTGCGGCCGTGCTCCGGGCGGATCTCGACCTTCTCGAACATCGGCGCGGTGACGATGTAGTCGGCCGAGCCGGGCTGGGCCTCGAAGATGCCGGCCATGGCGAAGACGAGCAGCGACGAGGTGGCACCGAGGTCGTCGTTGCCAGGCATGCCGTACGCGTCATCGGTGAAGAGGGTCCGCATCGCGCGCAGCACGGACGAGGTCTTCCACGGGGAGTCGGTCCACGTGTACATCCACGGGGTGTGGAAGTCGGGCTCGTTGTTGGGGTTGAAGGCGAAGTTGTTGTGGTAGTCGTACGCCCCCGTCACCCAGCTCTCCTTGGCCGCCTTCGCCGGGTCGGCGAGCACGGTCGGCAGGTCGAAGAAGGTGTCGAGCCGCTGCTCGGCCTTGTCCGCGCCGCCCATCAGGCCGTACAGGGTCTGCGGGTCCTGCTGGGCGAGCCACTGGTACTGCCAGGCGGTGCCCTCGTGGAAGGCGCCGGACTGGGTGGGGTCGGGGTCGCCGGCGACGGTGCCGTCCGCGTTGCGGGTGACCGGGAAGCCGGTGAACCCCTGCGAGGTCACGTCGTTGTCCCAGAGCGTCGCGAAGTTGTCGCAGCGCGCGGCGAGGGCCGTGGCCTTGTCCCGGTAGCCGAGGCCCTGCGCCATGGTGGACAGCGCGCAGTCGGCGAGCGCGTACTCCAGGGTGGCGGAACCGGCCTGGCGGCTGTCGCCGTACGTGTAGCCGGGCAGGTTCTGGTAGGCGACCCAGCCGTTCTGGACGTAGGTCGGGTTGCCGTCGCGGCCGCGGAAGAGCGACTGGTCCGCGGGGACCTCGTTGGCGTTCTTCCAGAGCGCGTCGAAGAGCTGACGCGAGGTGCTCCTGTCGAGCAGGCCGCGGTTGTAGAGGTCGACGACCCAGGGGGTGATGGGGTCACCGCTCATCACGTTGGTCTCGCCGCCGCCGAGACCCCAGCGCGGCACCCAGCCGCCGTCCTGGTAGATGTGCAGCACGGACTTCGCCATGTCGGTGGCCTTGTCCGGGTTGACCAGGGCCACCAGCTGGTTCTGCGAACGGTAGGTGTCCCAGAGCGAGAACATCTGGTAGTACGTGGAGTCCGCGCGGTGCACCTGGTCGTCGAAGCCGCGGTAGCGGTTGTCGACGTCGGAACCGATCGACGGGTGCAGCAGCGAGTGGTAGAGCGCGCTGTAATAGGTGCGCTGGTCGGCGGTGGTGCCACCGGCCACGCGCATCCGGTTCAACTCGTCCTTCCAGGCGTCGTGCACGCCGGCCCGGGCCTTGTCGAACGACTTCGGCTGCTCGGCCTTCCGGTTGAGGCGGGCACCGTCGACCGAGGTGTAGGAGAGGCCCACCGAGGTGCCGACCTGGTCGCCCTCGGACGGGTCGAAGGACAGCCACGCCCCGGCGCGCTTGGTGCCGCGCGTCGCTTCGCGGGCGCCCGGGGTGAGGGTGTTGTCGGTCCAGGTGCCGAACGTCGAGAACTTCCGGTCGAACTTGGCGCTGAAGAAGACCCGGTAGCGCTCCTTGCCGGTCTCGCCGCAGAAGTTGCCGCCCTGGAGCCAGCCCTCGACGGTGTCGTCGCCGACCACCTTGATGTCACCGGCGTAGGTGCTGCCGTTGCTCTGGCCGGTCTCGATCAGCACGTTCTCGGAGTCCGACCCGGCCGGGAAGGTGTAGCGGTGCTGTCCGGTGCGCTCCGTCGCGGTGAGCTCGGCCTCGATGCCGTTGTCGAGCTTCACACCGTAGTAGCCCGGCGAGCGGGTCTCGTTGTCGTGGCTGAACTTGGCGCCGTACTGGGCCGGGTCGGACGAGGTGACCGCGCCGGTGGTCGGCATGAACCGGAAGTTGCCCATCGTCTGACAGCCCACGCCCGAGAGGTGCGTGTGGCTGAAGCCGAGGATGGTGTCCTGGGCGTAGTCGTACGAGGCGTACTTGTTCAGCTGGGTGTCGGGGCTCAGCTGCACCATGCCGAACGGTGCGGAGGCCCCGGGGAAGGTGGTCCCGTCGCCGTTGTTGCCGATCGACGTGTCGACCAGCGTGGTGGGGTCGGCGGCGAACTTCGCTCCCTGGGGCCGGGAGTTCGCGACACCGGAGGTGGCGGAGGCCGCGACCATCGTGGTGGCGATCAACAGGACGCCGAATACGCGTTTTTTCAGCGTTTTCATCGCATTCCTCTCGTACGACAACGTTGTCAGAGTCGAGCCAGATGATCTTTGCCGTTCGGGCATGGTCCCGTCAACCCGTGCGGACGGCTTGGTTCCGTTCCGCACGCGACCGGCTTCCGCGCTGCTCAGGCGCTGCCCATGCCCGGTTTCCGCCCCGCTTCCCCCTGCTTCCGCCGCGCCTGCGCCCTGCTCAGAGCCCCGCGACCTTGGCGCTCGCCGACACCTCGTAGACCAGGGTGACCGTGCGCCGGCCGCCGGGCGGGAGGGCGACGTCCCAGCGGGCGATGCCCTCGGCGTCGATCACGTCCGGGGCGGGGGAGCACGCGTCCTTGCGCAGATGCACCTCCACGGCGGAGACCTCGGAGACCGGGACGCGCTCCCGGAGGACCACCACCCGCTCACTCCGCTCCCCGGGAGCGGAGAACCGCGACAGGTGCAGCCGTACCGTGCGGGTGACCACGGTCCGCTGGGTGATGCCGGTGGTGTCGCGGGCCTCCTCGGCCTCCCGGACCACGTGGAAGTCGTCGCGGCTGCCGAAGGCCAGCTCGACGGGGCCGCCGGGAGCGGTGAAGTCCAGCGTGCCGCGGCCGTTGAACCCGCTCGCGCCGATCAGGTCCACGGGGCCGGCGAGCAGGGCGTGGCCGGAAAGGTTGTCGAACCGCACCACTCGGGTGACGAGCGGCGACAACTCCGGTGAGCAGGCGTACTCGTCGCGCGCGGCGGCGGTGAACGCGGAGAGCGGTACGCGGTGGGCGCGGCCGTCCCCGGGTACGGAGACCCGCGCGGGCGCTCTCAGCACCCGCGTTTCGCCGCCGTCGTCCACCCCCGGGAGGCCGAGCACCGGGACGGGGCCGAGCGTCGCGATCTCCTCCTCGCGCAGTTCGACCTCGACCGTGCGGCGTTCCGCCGCCGGGCGGTCCCGCAGTGTCAGCCGGTCCTCGGTCAGCCGGGGCGGCACGCCGGCCGACGCCGAACGGGCCGTCGACAGGGTCAGCGGTACGTCCGACCAGTCCTCGCCCGTACGCTGCCAGACGACGGCGTCCGTCTCCAGCGTCAGGGAGCCTTTGTCGAGCACGGCCCGGTAGGCGGGCCGCCACAGCGCACACGGGGTGAGGTGGGTCAGACGCAGCCCGGCCGGCCCGGCCACCGTGGCCTCCACCGTGAGCTCGATGTGGCCGACGAGTTCGGCGGGCTCCTCCTCGGTGAGGGCCATGACCCGCTCCGCTTCGCCGAGTTCCTCGTCGAGTGCGGACAGCTGGGCCCGCGCGGAGCGGAGTTGCTCTTCGCAGGTGTCGCGTTCCTCGTCCACCCGGTCCAGTTCACGGGCCCAGCGGGAGTGTTCGGTCTCGCCGTGGCCGGCGCCCTCGCCGATCTCCCGCAGCAGATCGGCGGCGAGACGGCCGAGGAGGTCGAGCCGGGTGAGCAGGCGGTCGCGCCGCCGCTCCAGAGCCGGCCGCTCCTCTTCGAGGGCGCGCACGCGGTGACGCAGCGGAGAGTCCTCCCCGGTGAGCGGCTGCGGTCCGCGCGGTGTCCACGTACGGACGATCCGTACGTCGAGGACGGTCGCGGGGTGCCGGGCGGTCAGTTCGGCGTGGAGGCTGCGGTCGACGGCCAGCGCGCTGACCGGGCCGAGGCGGAGCCGCTGGACCCCGGCTTCCAGGTCGAGCACGACGGAGCGCTCGACGTGGGCCCGGTCTTCGAGGCACGTGACGGCGGTGACGGGGAGGGGAAAGGGCTTCGGAGCCGTGGACATGGCGGGTGTCAGCTCCTGCGGTTGCCGCCGACCAGGGCCTTGCCGGTCGGGATGCGGATCTCGTAGCCGCCGTCGAGGGCGGCGGTGGCTCCTGCGGGCAGGTCCAGTCGCCAGATACGGGTGCCCGGCGCGTACCGGTCGGGCCCCGCGCCGTCCACCGGCGCGGCCCAGCCGGCCCGCTCCTCGATCCGGACGTCCGGATCGGAGGTGACGGGCACCCGCTCGTGGACCTCCACCCGGACGGGGAGCGCGAGCCCGTTGGCCAGTTCCACGCGGACACCGTGGTTGAGCACGGTGGTGTTGCCGCGCAGGCCGGAGGTCGACTCGTGCAGGTTCGTACGACGGGTGACTCGGACGCCCTCGGCCGGCCCGAGTCCCACCCGGCGGACACCGCCGGGGGCGAGCGTGGGCAGCGCGGCGGTCAGCAGGAACCCGTCGTCGACCGTGATCTCCACCGGCCCGGCCAGCAGCGCCTGGTCGGTGGCGTTGGAGAGCACCAGCGTCGCGTAGACGGTCTGCTCCACGGACGGCACACAGAGGTACTCGGCGCGCAGACCGACCGGGATCTCGCCGACGGTGACGGTGTGCCAGGTGCCGTCGGACGGGACGTCGGCCCGGGCTGCGGCGTCGAAGCGGTGGTCGAAGGAACCCGCCGACTCGCGGGGCCGCACGGCCTGTCCGGGCAGCGGCAGCGAGGCCACCGCCTCGGCGCGACGGCGGTGCTCGGCCACCACCGGGTCGAACGGCGCGTCGCCGAAGAGCCGGCCCCGGCGGTCGCCCCGCTCGTCGGGGCCGGAGAGGACGAGGCCCTCGTAGTCCAGCTCGGCGCTGCTCGGCCTGGGGGGACCGGCGGGCGGTGACGGCGGCGGGGGAGGTGCCGCGGCCGGAGCCTGGGCACCGGGCGCCATGGGGGCGGGTCCACCGGGCGCTGCTGCGGCAGGTGCGGCAGGCGCCGCCCCGTAGGACATGCCGCCCGGCGCCGGGGGGCCGCCGTGCTTCGCCCGGGACCGGATCGGCGCGGACAACGGCGGGGGCGGGGGTGGCGGTGGGGCGGAGAGGAACTCGGCCGGGGCGCCGCCGACCATCGGCGAGGCCGCCCGTGCGGTGACGGGCGAGGCCGTGCGGGGGCCTGCCGCGTCGTACCCCGAGAAGAGGCCGGCGAGTCCGGCCGGAGGCTCACGCCATCCGGCCGGAGCGGGGGAGGGCTGACTGCGACCGATCCGGATCGAGCGGAGCTTCGGAAGATCTGTCCGGCGCCGGAGATCGGCGGTGGCCAGGGCGATGCGTACGCCGGTCCAGTCCTCACCGGTCCGCTGCGCGACCGAGGCGCGCAGCAGCAGGCGGCCGCTGCCGTCGCCCTGCCGGTACGCGAGGCGGTAGGCCGGCACCCATACGGCGCCGGGCACGCCGTACTCCAGCTCCAACTCCACCTCACCGGTGCCGTCGAGGGTCAGGACCGCGCCGACCGTGGTCTCCACGTGCGCCGACGGCGCGTCGGTGGAAGCACGGGCGAGCCGGTCGGCGGCGACCTCCACCTCGTGCTCCGCCGCGCGCAGTGCTTCCTCCAGCCCGGCGAGGCGCTGGTGCAGTCCCGCCAGACGTTCGTCGACGAACCCGGCCAGCTCCAGCCACGCGTCGACCGGGGTACGGCGGTGCTGCGGGTCGTCGCGCTTGCGCGGCGGAGGTACCGGGCGGAGCGCCCCGACCTCCTCGATCCGGCTCAGCACGCGGTCCCGGCGCGCCCGCGCCGCCTCGCACGCGTCCTTGAGCCGCTCGACCTCGTCCCGCAGGCCCTGGGGCGTGTCCGGGCCGAGCCGTCCTGCCCCGGTCTCCACCCTTGCCTCGGTGACGCGCAGCCCGGAGGCACCCAGAACCCGGGCCCGCAACGAACCCGGATCGACGGTGCGCGGCAGCCCCGTCACCCGTACCCGGCCGTCGGGCGGAACGTGACCCCGCGTCAGGCGGCGGCAGACCGCACCCTGTGCGTACACCACGACCGAGTCGAGGGTCGATTCCCAGCCCAGCGTCGATTCAGCCGTCATCCGCTCCGCACCCCCGCCGTGTTCATGCCGAGCGCAGCTTACGCCGGGGCTCTCCCGGCGTCCGCCGTCCTACCGGAAGAGGGGGTGATCGGGAAGGTCGGCGGGGCCGAGTCCCGTTCCTCACCGGTCGTGCGACGACGACTTGTGCGCGACCGTGCCGGGAATTGATCCTCATTCCTGTCCATTTCCTTCTCTTTTTCGTCTGCTGGAAAAGTCGGGGTCTGCACGTGAAACCCGAAGCATTGGCCGGCGGGTTGTCCGGACGAATCGTCGGAAATGCTGGTACTGGCGCGATTGCGGCCCTGCGGGTGGGTGCGGGAGGCAACTCCGCGGCGCCTTTTCGGGGGTGCGAGGACGGTGCGGGGCTCGCCGTGAGGCCCGCACCGGAACCTTGTGGCCGCCCCTCGGGTCGATGGTCGCGTCCGTGGACTCGGCGCCGCCTCCTCGTGTTCTGCCTGGTAGAGGCGGTGAGGTGGGGATGCCCTTCGAGTCGGGTGGATTTGGACGCCGGGGATTCGCTCGCCCGCGGTGAAGGGAATGGAAGGAATCCACTTCGAATTAACTTCTCCTTTCCCCGGTATTTGGCGACCGTATCTCCTGTCGGATTCCGGACGTGCGGTTTTCGGGTCGACAATTGGTGCACCGCCGGGAGTAACCACCATTCGTCACATAGATCTTCTTGTCATATGCGCAAAGTGTTGTTCTCATGCTCACGGCGCATAGGGGGGGTGCGCGAAGTGTGATGACGAGGGGGGAATTGGTGCGCACGCGTTCGAGGAGACAGGGACGGCCGAGGGGCCCGCTGGTGGTGCTGACGGCTGCCGCGCTCCTGCTGGGCCCGTTGCCCGCGGTGGCGTGGGCGGACCCGCTTACCGGGCCGGTGGCCCAGGACGTCGCTCCGCCGGGTGAGGCCGCGCAGGCATCGGCGGAAGCGAAGAAGTCCGGCGAACGGGTCGAGGTGGTGGGGGAGCGGTCGCAGGACACGACCGTCTACGCGAACCCCGACGGCTCCACGTTCACGCTGGAGCAGTCGGCGGTGCCGGTCCGGGTGGCGACGTCCGACGGTGGCTGGCGGACCCCGGATGCGACGCTGGTGCGCGGGGCCGACGGGACGGTCGCGCCGAAGGCGGCCGCCGTGTCGATGGAGTTCTCCGGCGGCGGTACGGACGAGCCGCTGGCGCGGATCGAGAAGGACGGCAAGTCCCTTGCGCTGGGGTGGCCCGGGGCGCTGCCCGAACCGGAGCTGGACGGGGCGAGCGCGCTGTACCGGAACGTCCTGGACGGCGTGGACCTGAAGGTCACCGCGTCCACCGAGGGTTTCCGGCACGTGCTGGTCGTCAGGACGCCGGAGGCCGCCGCGCAGCCGGAGCTCGAACAGATCGACTACTCGCTGCGGGCGTCGGGACTGAGCGTCACCGAGAACAGCGGCGGCGGGTACGACGCCGTCGACGCCGACGGCAACTGGGTGTTCCGCGCGCCGCGGGCGCAGATGTGGGACTCCGCCGGTCCGGACACCGCCACTCCCGCCCCGGGCGAGGCGGTCACGTCGTCCGCCGTCGAGCGGAGTCCGGCTCGATCTTCCGTGACCCGGGCCGACTACGCCGAGGACACGGCCCAGGACACGGCCCAGGACGCCGCGGCGGACGCCGGCGGTGACGGAACGGGCGTGGAGCCCGCGGCCGGTGACACGACGAAGCCGATGGACGTCTCGGTCGGCCAGGACGTGCTGACGGTCACCCCCGACGCCGGGATGCTGGCGCACACGGAGGCGGAGGACTTCCCGCTGTACATCGACCCCACCGTGTCGTGGGGCGAGGCGGAGCGGACGCTGCTGCGCTCGGACGGCTACGAGTCGTACGGCTGGGGCAACGGGGACGACGGCCAGGGCCAAGGCGTCGGCAAGTGCGGTAACTGGGGCGGATATTACTGCGGCCCCGGGTACACGCAGCGGCTGTACTTCGAGTTCGCGCCGGACAAGCTGAAGGGCAAACGCGTCCTGGACGCCACCTTCCGGGCGACCGAGCCGTGGGCGTTCCAGTGCGACCCGCGCTGGGTGCAGCTGTACCGGACGAGCAACATCTCCTCGTCCACCACGTGGGCGTCCCGCCCGACCCACCTCGACCTGGTGGGCGACCGGGACGTGTCGGCGGGGCGCGGCTCCTCGTGCGATCCGGACACCCCGGCGGCGCCCATCGAGTTCAACGACGACCCGAGTGAGACCTACGAGAACCTCACCCCGACCGTGCGGGACTTCGCCGAGGGCGAGTTCTCCCGTCTGACGCTGATGCTCAAGGCCAAGGACGAGACCGACGCGTCGGCCTGGAAGCGCTTCCGCAACGACGCCGTCCTCGCCGTCACCTACGTGGGTCTCCCGGCGGTGCCGACCAGCCCGGCCGTCGCCTCCTCGTGCGAGACCACCGAGGCGGACCCCGCGTGGATCTCCGACCCGACGCCCAGGTTCAGCGCCCAGGTGCAGGCCGCGGCCGGCGGTGAGAGCGGGGTGAGTCTGCGGGCGCACTTCTACGTGCAGCAGAAGACCTCCGCGGGATGGGCGACCGTGGCGACCGAACCCGTCAGGCCGTCGAGCGGTTTCGTGGCGGACAACGCCACGGTCGCCGTGGACTCCCCGGTCACGCTCGCGCAGAACTCGGCCTACCGGATGGCGGTGTTCACCCGCTCCTACTACAACAGCGGGGCGAACCTGATCGAGGGCCACAGCACGCTGACGACGAAGGGCTGGTGCTACTTCACGATCGACTCGACCCGGCCCAAGGCGCCCGCCGTCACCACGCCCTCCGGGGCGGTGTACGCGGTGTGTCCGGACGACGGTGACGGCTGCGGGGCCGCGACCGGTGGTCCGGGCGTGGCGGGTCAGTTCACCTTCACCAGGAACTCCGCGGACGCCAACGTCGTGGCGTACGAGTACAAGCTCGCGACCGACAAGGCGTGGACGAAAGTCTCGGCGACGACGTCGGTCAGCCGGAGCATCAAGCCCGCCCTGTCCGGCGTGCAGGTTCTCTACGTACGCGCCGTGGACAGCGTGGGCACCGGGCAGTCCGGCGAGACCACCGCGGTCCGGTTCAACGTCGCCGAGGGCGAGGGGCCCGCAGGCCTCTGGCACTTCGACGACGGCACCTCCGGCTCCGCGGTGACGGTCGCGGCGGACAAGGGAACGGCGCCGGGCAGCCGGCACGATCTCACGCTGCACGAGGCCGGTGCGGGCTGGTCGTCGTTCGCCCGCCGGGGAGACGGCGACAGGTCGCTGTGGCTGAACGACACGGCCAACACCACCCAGCAGACCGGCTACGCGGCGACGTCGAGCCCCGTGGTGAACTCGCAGTCCTCGTTCACCGTTTCGGCCTGGGCCTACCCCACGGACGACACGGCCTTCCGTACGGTGCTCTCCCAGACCGGCAGCGACAACCGGGGCTTCTCGCTCTACTACTCGCCCGGTATCGGCCGCTGGGTGTTCCTCATGCAGTGGTACGTCGGGGCGGAGCGCCGGTACATCGGGGCGAACGCCAACCTGTCACCCGGGATCACCCTGAAGGCGTGGACCCATCTGGCGGGTGTCTATGACGGTGAGGCGCACACGATCAGCCTCTTCGTGAACGGCCGGCGGCAGGGCAATGCCGTCGCGGTCCCGCAGGAGGGGTGGCCGACCGCGGTCGACAGCGGCCTCCAGATCGGCCGCGCCAGCGCGGGCAGCGGCACGTTCAACAACTACTGGAAGGGCCGAGTCGACGAGGTCGCGGCCTACCAGTCGGCACTGCCGGACGCCGAGGTCGCCAAGGTGGCCGAGCTCCTCAACCCGGACGGGAGTTCACGGTCGACCGCACTGGTCGCCGCATGGCAGCCCCGGGGCAGTACCGGCACCGCGGCGCTCGCGGACACGACCAGCGTGTACGGCCGCAGCCTGCAGCTCAACGGCGGAGCCTCCGTCACCGACGACGCGATCGTGCTGGACGGGGTGGACGACTCGGTCACCACCGCGGGTCCGGTCGTGGACGACCGGGAGTCCTTCACCGTGACCACCGAGGTCGAGCCGGACACGGCCGCACTGGACGCGGACCCCGACAAGGACGGTTACGCGGTCCAGGTCCTCGGCCAGCGAAGCGCGGACGGCTCGGCCTGGGGTCTGTGGCACCAGCGGTCCGGCGTCAAGCAGTACATGGACGAAGAGACGGGGGAACTGCTCGACCGTCCAACCTGGTTCTGGCGCTTCGGTCGTCTCAACAGCGACGGGACGTTCGACGCGGTCCAATCCGACGAGGCGGCGTCCGACGGAGCGGTCCGCGTGACCGGGGTGTACGACGCCCAGGAAGGGACGATCCGGCTGTACCTCGCCTCCACACAGAACGGTGAGGACACCGCGTACACCGCGGTGATCGGGTCCGGGGAGTTCGCCGGTGGCAAGGGGTACGTCAACGGCGCCTGGGGCCACTACCTGCGCGGCCGGATCACGGACATCCGCGTCTGGGCCGGCGCGGCGGCCGACAGCGACCAGGTAGCCGGCCTCGTCGGTATTGCCCAGGACGACGAGAGCGACGACGTGACCGGATGAGCCGGCGTGCGGCCGGTCCCCGACATGGGACCGGCCGCACACCGGTGCGTGTCATTTTCCGGCGCGGTCGTACGGACAGGGGATCCACCCCCGTGCGACCGCGCTCACCACGCCTGCGGCGCGACAGCCGTACGGCGTGATCTCCCGCTGCCCTCGTGCGAGGGCGGCGGTCCGTTCCACTGGATCTGTGACCCTATGGGGGCTGCTGGTGTTTGTCGGACGGGGCTCTCGCCCCAGGCTCGGGCGTGCCCTTGCCAGATATGTACTGTTCCTGGCGGTGACGGGTTCGCTGTCCGTCGTCGGCCTCACGCCGGTGGCTCAGGCGCAGGGAACCTCGCACGATCTGAAACCGCTGTGGGAGCGGAAGATCAGCAAGACCGAGGCAGTGACCGGTTTCGACGCCAAGAAGGGGCGCGCGACGGCCGCTTCGGGGCGGAAGAAGAACGAATCCCAGGCGAAGCAGGCGAAGAACGAGCAGAGGACGACCTGGCCCGGGAGCGGCGAGGGCCGTCTGACCGTGGGCGCGGCGGGCCGGGCCTCCGCCACCGAGGTCGGCGGGCTGCCGCTCGCCCTGAACGCACAGAAGGCGGAAGGGTCCGGCGGCAAGGCCGCGCCCGCGCTCGACGGCGGACCGGTCCGGGTGAAGGTGCTCGGCCACCGGGCGGCAACCGACCTGGGCATCAAGGGTGTTCTGCTCACGGCCCAGGCGCCGGAGGCCGGCACCGGGGAAATGAGCATCGGATACGGCGCGTTCGCGTCCGCCTACGGAGGCGGCTGGTCGGGGCGGCTCGGACTGGTCAGCCTGCCGCAGTGCGCCCTGACGACGCCCGAAAAGGCGGAGTGCCGTACCGCCACGGAGGTCGCGTCGGTCAACGACGTCTCCGCACGGACCGTCACCGGAGCGGTCACCCTGTCGGCCACCGTACCCACGGTGCTGGCACTCGCCGCGACGACGTCGGCCGAGTCGGCGTCCGGTTCGGGTACCTACGAGGCCACCCCGCTCTCACCTGCGGCCACCTGGGAGAGCGGAGGATCGTCGGGGTCGTTCAGCTGGTCCTACCCGATCGCGACACCCCCCGCCCCCGGCCCCTCCCCGTCGCTCTCCCTGGCCTACGACTCGGGTTCCACCGACGGGAAGACCGCGTCGACGAACAACCAGTCCACCCAGGTCGGTGAGGGTTTCGACCTGTCCGCGAACTCGTACGTCGAGCGGACCTACGGGTCGTGCGACGACGACGGGCAGACGGACAAGAACGACCTGTGCTGGAAGTTCGACAACGCCAGCCTGGTGCTCAACGGGAAGTCCACCGAACTGGTCAAGGACGACACCACGGGCGTCTGGCGGCTGAAGAACGACGACGCCTCCACGGTCACGCTGACCACCGGCGCCGACAACGGCGACGACGACGGCGAGTCCTGGACGGTCACCACCGGCGACGGAACCCGCTACGTCTTCGGACTCGACAAGCTGCCCGGCGCCGGCACCGAGCGCACCAACTCGGTATGGACCGTACCGGTGTTCGGTGACGACTCCGGCGAGCCGGGCTACGACAGGGGCAGCACCTTCGCGGACCGCGCGGTGACCCAGGCATGGCGGTGGAACCTCGACTACGTGGAGGACACCCACGACAACGCGATGTCCTACTGGTACACCAAGGAGACCAACTCCTACGGGAAGAACGGCGCGAGCACCGCGACCGCCGGCTACACCCGTGGCGGCTACCTCAACAGGATCCAGTACGGGCAGCGCGCCGCCTCCCTCTTCTCCGGGGTGACGTCCGCCAAGGTCGACTTCACGTACGCGGAACGTTGCACCGCCTCCGACTGCGCCGAACTGAAGGACGCCACCGCGCCGAACTGGCCCGACGTCCCCTTCGACTCGATCTGCGCGTCGGGCGTCACCTGCAAGGCGACCGGCCCCACGTTCTTCTCCCGCAAGCGGCTGACCCGCGTCGACACCTCGGTCTGGTCGGCGGCCACCAGCGCCTTCACCCCGGTGGACACCTGGGACCTCACCCAGGAGTACCTGGACGGCGGGGACATCGGTGACTCCACCGACCAGACCCTGACGCTCAAGAGCATCAAGCGCACCGGCAAGAACGGCACCGCGATCAGCATGAACCCGGTGGCCTTCACCTACGACATGCGGCCCAACCGGGTCGACGGCGACCGGGACGACATCCTGCCGCTGACCAAGCCCCGCATCCGCACCGTCACGACGGAGACGGGCGCCGTCACCGACGTGACCTTCTCGGGCCAGGAGTGCGTCCGCGGCAGCAGCATGCCGACGGCCGAGGACAACGACACCGCCTCCTGCTACCCCCAGTACTGGCACGTCAACGGAGCCAAGGACGCCACCGTCGACTGGTTCCACAAGTACCGGGTCACCGACGTCGTCACCAGTGACGAGCACGGCCCCGGCGAGACGATGGAGACCCACTACGCCTACTCCGGGCCCGCCTGGCACTACAACGACTCACCGTTCACCCCGGCCGACGAGCGCACCTGGTCCGTCTGGCGCGGCTACCGCGACGTCACCGTCACCCAGGGGTCCGGCTCCGGCCAGTCCAAGGTGACCTCGGTCTACCTCCAGGGCATGGACGGCGACCGGCTGCTCGGGTCCGACGGCAAGCTCGACCCCACCGCCCGGCGCAGCGTGACCGTGCCGGGCACGGACTTCGACGCGCTGAACGTGGCGGACCAGAAGGACAGCGAGCCGTACTCCGGCGCCCTGCGCCAGCAGACCACCTACAACGGCACCCTCCCCGTCTCGACCACCGTTTACGACCCCTGGTCCAAGAAGACCGCCACGCAGCACAAGTCGTACGCCGACACCGAGGCGTACTTCGCCCGCACCGGCAAGGAGACGGCGTACACCTACCTGACCGCCTCCGGGACCTGGCGGGGCGTCTCCACCAGCACCACCTACGACGACTACGGCATGGCGACCAAGGTCGACGAAACGGGTGACACCGCCAGGACCGGCGACGAGACCTGCACCCGCACCTGGTACGCCCGTAACGACAGCCTCGGCATCAACTCCCTGACCTCCCGCACCAGGGTGGTGGGACGAGCCTGCTCGGTCGCCGAGGCCGACCTCTCCCTGCCGGCCGCCGCGGCGACCGCCGGTGACGTCGTCTCCGACACCGCCACCGTCTACGACACCCCGAACGCCACCGCGTGGAGCGCGTCGCAGACCCCGACCCTCGGCGAAGCCACCTGGACCGGCCGGGCATCCGCCTACCCGGCGGCCGTCTCCGGCGGCGAACGCAACCCCTCGGCCTGGCAGACGGTCGGCACGTCGACCTTCGACGTGCTGGGGCGCCCGCTGATCACGACCGACGCGGGCGGCAACGCCACCACGACGACCTACACCCCCACGACCACCGGACCGCTCACCCGGACCTGGACCAAGAACCCGAAGCTGTACAGCACTTACACCTACACCGACCCGGCGCGCGGACTGCCCACCCAGGCATTCGACGCGAACGGGAACATCACGGAGACGGCCTACGACGCCCTGGGGCGCACCACCGCGGTCTGGCTGCCCAACCGCAGCCACAGCGCCAACCAGAGCGCGAACCAGGTGTTCGCGTACTCGGTGTCCAACACCGCCCCGTCCTGGTCCTCGTCGGGCACCCTGAGGGAGGACGGCACCTACGCCACCACCTACACGCTGCTCGACTCCCTGCTCCGCCCCGTCGAGACACAGGCGCCCGGGGCGACCAGCGGCCGCATCCTGACCTACACCCACTACGACAACCGCGGCCTGGCCACCGAGACGTACGCCGACATCTACGATTCCGCCGCGCCCTCGGGCACGTACACGCAGCTCGAATACGGTGAGGCGCCCAGCCTCACCACCACCGGCTACGACGCGGCGGGGCGCGCCAGCAGCACGACGTTCAGGACCGGCGGAGAGCAGAAGTGGCAGACGACGACCACCTACACCGGTGACTCCACCGCCACCACCGGCCTGACCGGCGGATCGGCGACGCGGACGATCACCGACGCCCTCGGCCGTACCACCGAGACCCGCAAGTACGCCGGCACCTCGGCCGCCGACAGCGAGTACGGCGCCCTCACGGGCCCGGGGTACAGCCGGACGCGCTTCACCTACACCCCCGACGGCAAGCAGAAGACGGTCACCGGCCCGGACGGCGCCGCATGGTCGTACACCTACGACCTCTACGGCCGCCAGGTCACGGCGAACGACCCGGACAAGGGCGCCACTACCAGCGGGTACACGGCACTCGACCAGGTGTCCTGGACGAAGGGGGCGACCGGACAGGCCGTGATCCTGGGCTACGACGTGCTGGGCAGGGTCACCGACACCTGGAAGGCGTCCGCGGGCGCGAACCTGGCCGACGCCACCGTCCTCGCCGCACAGAAGACCGCCGCCAACACGCTCACCCACACCACCTACGACACCGCCACCCTCGGCAAGGGCCTGCCCGCCGTCTCCACCCGGTACGTCGGGGGGACCGCCGGCAAGGCCTACGCCCAGAGCGTCACGGCGTACGACTCCCGCGCCAACTCCGTCGCGAGCAGCCTGACGATCCCGTCCGACGACGCGCTGGTCACTTCGGGCGCCCTCGCGTCCAGCACAGTGAAGTTCACGTCCGCCTACAACATCGACGGCACCCTCGACCAGACCACCGAACCGGCGGCAGGCGGCCTCGCCGCGGAGACCGTCGAGCACGGCTACTCCGCCGAAGGACTGGCCACCAGCCTCACCGGCGGCGGCAAGGGCATCGTCCTCAACGCCACCTACACCGACCTCGCGCAGCTCGCCACCCTCAAACTGGGTGTCTCCGAGGCGACCGGCACCGGCAAGGTCGACATAGCCAACGGCTACGAGGACGGCACCCACCGGCTGCTCCAGACCCAGGTCCACGCCTCGTCCCAGGCGTACGACGCCATGAACGTCCACTACACCTACGACACCACGGGCAACATCACCCGGATCTCCGACACCACCACCCTCGGCGGCACGGGGGCGGCCGACACCCAGTGCTTCGACTACGACGGCTACCAGCGCCTGACCGAGGCGTGGACACCGGCGGGCGGCGACTGCGCCACCACCGGCCGTACCACTGCCAACCTCGGCGGCGCCGCCCCCTACTGGACCAGCTACACCTACACCGCGGGGAGCCAGCGGAACACCGAGACCACGCACACCGCCGACACCTCCACGACCACCACCTCCTGCTACCGGGGCGGCACCACCCAGCCGCACACGCTGCTCGCCACGGTCACGTCGGGCACCTGCACCGGGGTTACGGCGGAGTACGGCTACGACGCGGAAGGCAACACGACGTCGCGCCCGGACGGCAGCACCACGCAGAACCTGGACTGGGACGCCGAGGGCAAGCTGTCCCGGCTGACCGAGAACCCGGCGGGCGCCGCCCGCGCCACCGACTACCTCTACGGCGTGGGCGGAAACCTCCTCCTGCGCCGCAGCGCCGCGAGCGACGGTGAGACCGTCCTTTACCTCGGCGCCACGGAGGTCCACCTCAAGTCCGGCAAGAAGTGGGCCGCCCGCTCGTACTCCTTCGGAGGCTCCACCGTCGCGGTGCGCAGCAACCAGACCGGTACGGAGAAGATCAGCTACCTCGCGGGGGACCAGCACGGTTCCGCCTCGGTCGCCATCGCCTCCGACACCCAGGCGCTGACGAAGCGCTACCTGACGCCGTTCGGTGCCCAGCGCGGCAGCGGTGTCAGCTGGGTCGACGACAAGGCGTTCCTCGGCAAGTCCGCCGACGCCGACACGGGTCTGACCCACGTCGACGCCCGTGAATACGACCCGCTCATCGGGCAGTTCATCAGCGTGGACCCGGTGCTGGACACCACCGACGGGCAGAGCCTCAACGGCTACGCCTACGCCGGCAACAACCCCGCCACCTACTCGGACCCCACGGGCGAGCGCTTGGCCGACTGCGTGGGCGGGTGGAACGAGTGCGGGCCCGTGCGGTCGAGCAGCACCGGGAACAACGGCGGCAGCATTCACAACAGGGGCACGCTCAGCAAGAGTGGGAGCAATAAGAAGAGCACACCGCACAAGGGGGGTGCATGGGGCTCGAAGTCGAGCTGGAAGGATGCCTTCAACCTCTCCCTGGCGAAGTCGAATGTCCTGTTGGGGGTTCTGACGAAGGGGGCCTGCGTGAGAGGTCTCGTCATGTCCTGCGCACTGTGGAAGCACTATGGCGACGACACCGGGACCGACTTCGAGTTGAGTGCGAACACGGTGGACAACCTGCTGGGGGACAGGGGGGTGAAGGGAGACATTTCCGATCAGCTGGAAGCTTGGAAGGCGGAGGCTTCCGGTCGTTGCGAGAAGGGCGAGGAGTGCATTTATTCGGCAGACAGTGGATGGCGAAAAGGTGAATTTCAGGGAATGGATGCAAAGAACGCGATCGGCAAGGTCAAATGGAGGATCAACGCTTCTGTGACGGTCGGCGCGGACAGGCGCGTCTCTGCCACCTACAGTGTTGATCTCTTCAAGAACTGGAACTTCGACAGAGGGAAGAAGGCGGAAATCCCTTACCTCGGAGTGACGATCGACCTCGGTCAGTTCCTGGATCTTCATGAACACGGGATGGCTCGGGAGTACGAGATGTACGGAACCAGTTCGATGCACACGTCCTGACTGCGAAGTGGAATGGTATGGAGTCAATCATCTGGCCCAGAGTATGGCTCGGTTTCGTCCTGCCGGGACTCCTCGCGCTTTCCTGCTGGGGCTGCGGCACGACCGCTCGCGCAGAGACCGACAAGAATCCTGTAGCGCGGGCCGACTCTCGTATGTACGCGGGGTGCACGCATGGGCGCAGTCTGGAAAAGGTCGAGAAGGTGTACGGTCTCGCCATTCCTGACGCAGTGGCCAACCTGCGCTTCTGCGAGCAGGAGGACTGGTCGGGCTCCGCGGGTGAAATTCAGTTCGACGCATCCCGTAAGGAATGGGGAGAGTTCCTCGCCGATTCTGGTCAGCCGGGGATCGAACTGGTGAAAATCACCCCGTCGTCGGAAGGCCGGAAATGGCAGAAAGTCCCGAAGGGGGTGAAGGTGGGGTACGGAAGTTATGACAATGTGGTCGACGGCTGCGAAAACAGCGTCTACATCTATGTACAGGAGCTGCACACCGACGCGCTTCGGGTGTTTCTGAAACTCGTCTGCGCGTCGTGACGGAGTCCTCGTAGGCGCCGCGCCACCGCGCCACCGCGCCACCGCGCCACCGCGCCACCGCGTCACCGCGCCACGGCCCACCGGTTCGACCGGTGGGCCGTCGCTGTGGGACCTCGCCGACCGCTACGGCAATCCCGGTGGGGCGTTCCTGACGGGTGGTCCTGGCGGTGATCGCCAGGACCACCCGCCCGCCTCGTTGAAGGTGATCGGGGAGGAGAGGGGCGCGATCGCGCCCAGCGCCACCGTGATGGCGCGCTCAGCGTCACCGCGGTCACGCGGGGTGCCCCCCCGCCGGGGCCCCCGCCGGGGGCCTGGTCGGCTGGTCGCCGTACGCGTCCCGCCTTCTCGATCCCTGGGACGATCCCCCTGGGTGCCGATCGGGTGCTGATCCGGGAGCCGACCGACCAGTACGCAGGAGGCGTGCAAGTCCCCTTACCGGAATACGACTTGTGTATTTCCGCCGGTCGTAGGGCCGGAATGACGGCTTCCGTGACCGGGATGGCTGTCTCACCATGTGGATCGAAGGTTTGACATTAGGGGGACTTATGACCAATAAAGGTGATGCTTTGGCCATGCATTCACCTCCTGTAGTACCGGAAGGTGAGGGCTGCCCCGCCTAGACGAATGAGTACTGCCGTGTCCGACTCCACCCCCGCCCGCGCCACCGTCGACCCGGCGGAGGAGTGGGACGCCTGGCGCGCCGAGCGTCGCCGTGCGCTCACCTCCCCGATGGGCAACCTCGCCCTGGTCGAGACCCGCTGGGCGCCGACGGGGGAGACCCCGGACGCGGAGGCCGCACGCGCGCAGGCGCCGGACACCGTGACCGTCACCGAGGTCCAGCGCACCGACCTGGTCAGCGGCGAGCCCGAGCGGGGCCTGCGGTTCTGGGACGCCGACGCGCCCGCCATCCGCGCCTTCGACCGGGTCGACACCTTCGCGTACGACCCCGCCCTGGTGCTGGAGGCCACGTACACGCCCGTCCCCGGCGCCCGGCGCGTCGCCTTCGAGCACATCCGGGACAACGGCGGCAGCCGCGACCTGGTCGTCCCGGGCGACATCGCGCTCACCTTCGACGGCCGCGACTACACCCTGAGCGCCTTCGACGACGACGGCACCCTGCTGCTCGTCTTCGGCGACCCGACCAACGGCGACTCCACCTACGGCGCCGGCCGTTTCCTCTTCGTGCGGCGCACGGAGGACGAGAACCGGGTCGTCCTCGACTTCAACCAGGCCTTCGTGCCGCCCTGCGGGTTCTCCGATCAGTACAACTGTCCGATGCCGCCGCGGCAGAACCGCTTCCACCTGCCCATCGAGGCCGGCGAGAAGCTCCCCGTCTTCCGCGACGGCTCCGACGCACAGCACTGATCGCCGGTATCGACCACCCCGCAGCTCCACGCACCGAAAGAGCCCTCACCCCATGAGCACCAAGAAGAACGTCCTGCTCTCCACCGCGACCGTCGCAGCCCTCGCCGTGGCCCTGACCGCCTGCGGCGGCAACGGCGGCACCAGCGCCTCCGGCGGCGGCACCTGGAACAAGGACGCGGTCGTCAACATCGGCTCCCTCTACGAGCCGCAGAACCTCGACAACACCGCCGGCGGCGGCCAGGGCGTCACCGAGGTGCTCAACGGCAACGTCTACGAGGGCCTCTTCCGGCTCACCGACGACGGCAAGGTCGACAAGCTCCTCGCCGAGGACTACACGACCAGTGCCGACGGCCTCACCTACACCTTCACCCTCCGCGACGGCGTGAAGTTCCACAGCGGCAAGGCCCTCACCAGCGAGGACGTCAAGTACAGCCTGGAGAAGGTGCTCGCGGACGACTCCCAGTCCGCCCGCAAGAGCAACCTGGAAGTCGTCAAGGACATCGCCACCCCCGACGCGCGGACCGTGAAGATCACGCTGTCCCAGAAGTCGGTCTCCTTCGTCTACAACCTCTCCTACGTCTGGATCATCAACTCCCAGGCGAAGAACCTGAAGACGACCGAGGACGGCACCGGGCCGTACGCCCTGAACAAGTGGACCCGCGGTTCCGCGCTGAGCCTGAACCGCTTCGCCGGCTACTGGGGCGACGCCGCCGCCAACAAGCAGGTCGTCTTCCACTACTACAAGGACGCCACCGCGCTGAACAACGCGCTGCTGACCAACGCCGTCGACGTGGTCACCAGCGAGCAGTCGCCCGACGCCCTGGAGCAGTTCAAGAGCAACGGCTCCTACAAGGTCAACGACGGCGACTCCACCACCAAGCTGCTGCTGGCCTTCAACGACAAGGCCAAGCCCTTCACCGACGTCAAGGTGCGCCAGGCCGTCTCCGCCGCCATCGACGACAAGAAGCTCCTGGAGTCCGTCTGGGGCGGCTACGGCAAGCAGATCGGCTCGATGGTCCCGCCCACCGACCCCTGGTACGAGGACCTCACCTCCGTCAACGCCTACGACGTGACGAAGGCCAAGAAGCTGCTCGCCGAGGCCGGTTACGCCAAGGGCTTCAGCTTCACCCTCGACACCCCCAACTACGACCCGCACCCGACCGCCGCGACCTTCATCAAGTCGCAGCTCGCCAAGGTCGGCATCACCGTCAAGATCAACACGATCACCCCCGACGAGTGGTACACGAAGGTCTACAAGAACCACGACTTCTCGGCCACCCTCCAGGAGCACGTCAACGACCGCGACCTGGTCTGGTACGGCAACCCCGACTTCTACTGGGGCTACGACAACCCGCAGGTCACCCAGTGGGTCAAGGAAGCCGAAGAGGCTCCCGACACGGCCGCGCAGACCGCACTGCTCAAGAAGGTCAACGAGCAGACCGCCAAGGACGCCGCCAGCGACTGGCTCTACCTCTACCCGCAGATCGTCGTCGCGAGCACCAAGCTCTCCGGCTACCCGGTCAACGGCCTGAACTCCCAGTTCTTCGCTTACGACATCAAGAAGACGGGCTGATGGCGCGCTACCTCCTGCGCCGGCTCGCCTTCCTCGTGGTGTCGCTGGCCCTGGCGAGCGTGGTGCTCTTCGCACTGCTGCGCCTGCTCCCCGGCGACCCGGCCAACGCACTCACCTCGGTCGGCGCCAGCCCCGAGCAGATCGCCGCGGCCCGCCACTCCATCGGTTCCGACCGCCCGCTGCCCGAGCAGTTCACCCACTGGATCGCACAGATGGCGAGCGGCGACCTCGGCACCTCGTTCGTCAGCTCGCTCCCGGTGGGCCCCGAGATCAGCGCCCGGCTCGACGTCACCCTCCCGCTCACGCTGGCCGCGTTCGTCCTCGCCGTCCTGGTCGCCGTACCGGCCGGGTTCGTCGCCGCGTACAAGCGGCGCACCTGGTACGGGGCGCTGCTCAGCGGCGTGTCCCAGCTGGGCATCGCGGTCCCCGTGTTCTGGCTCGGCATGATCCTCATCGCGGTGTTCGCGCTGAACGCGGGCTGGCTGCCGTCCGGCGGCTTCCCGCCGGACGGCTGGGCCGACCCCGCCGAGGCGGTCCGCGCCCTCGTGCTGCCGGTCGTGACCATCGCCCTGGTGATGAGCGCCTCGCTGATCCGCTACGTACGCTCCGCCACCCTCGACGTGCTCGGCAGCGACTACCTGCGCACCTCCCGGGCGCTCGGCTCGTCCTTCGGCCGCGCCATGTGGCGGCACGGCCTGCGCAACGCGTCGGTCCCGGTGATCTCCATCCTCGGCATCGAGCTCGCCTCGACGCTGCTCGGCGCCGTCGTCGTGGAGTCGGTGTACGCGCTGCCGGGCCTCGGCTCGCTCCTCGCGAACGGCATCTCCCAGCACGACTACCCGGTCATCCAGGGCGTGCTCTTCATCTCCACCCTCGCAGTGCTCCTGATCGGCTTCGTCGCCGACCTGGTCCAGCGGATCATCGACCCGCGGCTGCGCGGCCGACTCTCGGGAGGTACCCGATGACCGGGACCGGCCTGACCACCGCGGCGGACGCTCCGGCGGCCACCGCGGCGGTCCCCGCGTCCAAGCGGCGCTCCCGCCGCTCCGCCAACCTGATCGTCGGCTGCGTACTCGCCGGACTGATCGTGCTGCTGGCCGTGGTGTCGCTCTTCTGGCTGCCCTTCGACGCGGAGGACACCTCCGGCGGACGGCTCGACGGCCCCGGCGGCGGCCACCTGCTCGGCACCGACAAGCTCGGCCGCGACCTGTTCACCCAGGTGATGACCGGCTCCCGCATCGCCGTCGAGGCGGGCCTCGGTTCGGTGGCCGTGGCCGCGCTCATCGGGATCACCCTGGGCGTACTCGCCGCGTTCGCGCAGGGCTGGCTCGACGACACGTTCTCGGCGCTGCTGGACATCCTCATCGCCTTCCCGACGCTGCTGCTGGCGATGCTCATCGTCGCCGCGCGTTCGGCGACGCTCAGCTCGGCGGTGCTCGCGATCGGCCTGGCGCAGAGCGCGGTCGTGGCGCGCCTGGTGCGCGTCCTCGTCAAGCGGGTCCTGGCACGCGACTACATCACCGCCGCCCGCACCTCCGGCACCTCCTGGCCCCGCACGGTCCTCTCCCACGTGCTGCCCAACATCTGGCCCACCCTGGTTGTCAACCTCGCCCTCCAGTTCGGGCTCGCGGTCCTCGCCGAGGCCGGGCTCTCCTACCTCGGCCTCGGGGCACCGCCGCCCAACGCCTCCTGGGGCCGCATGCTCCAGGAAGCCCAGGCCACCTTCACCACGGCACCCGTCGGCGCGCTCGCGCCCGGCATCCTGCTCGTCCTCCTCGTCATCGGCGTCAACCTCATCGCCGACGGCCTGCGGGACACCCTCGACCCGGCCACCCGGCGGAGGCGCGCGTGACTCTCCTCGACGTGACGGGACTGACCGTCCGGACCGACGACGGCCGGACCCTCGTCGACGACCTGACCTTCACGGTGGCCGGCGGTGAACGGCTCGGCCTCATCGGCGAGTCCGGCTCCGGCAAGTCCCTGACCACCCTCGCGGTGCTCGGACTGCTCCCCGAGGGCATGACCTCGGCCGGCAGCGTCGTACTCGCCGGCACCCAGACGGTGGGCGCCCCCGAGAAGCGCCTCACCGAGGTGCGGGGACGGGACGCCGCCATCGTCTTCCAGGAACCGCTGACCGCGCTCGACCCGCTGATGCGACTGGGCCGCCAGATCGCCGAACCGCTCGCCCGGCGCACCGGCCTCAAGGGCAAGCCCCTGCGTGCCGCCGTGATCGAGGCCCTGGAACAGGTCCGGCTGCCCGAACCCGAGCGGATCTCCCGCGCCTTCGCCCACGAGATCTCCGGCGGACAGCGTCAGCGCGTCGCCCTCGCGATGGCGCTCGCCTGCGAACCCAAGCTGCTCATCGCCGACGAACCCACCACCGCCCTGGACGTCTCCGTCCAGGCGGAGATGCTGGAACTCATCGACGGCCTGGTGCGGGAACGGGAGATGGCCGTGCTGTTCGTCAGCCACGACCTCGCCGTCGTCGCCAAGGTCACCGACAGGGTCCTCGTGATGAAGGACGGCCGGACCGTCGAGCAGGGCGCGGTCCACGACGTCGTGCACGCACCGCGCGAGGAGTACACCCGCACCCTGGTCGCCAGCGCCCGGAAGCTGGAATCCGCCCTGGACCTGAGGAGCGCGCGATGACGCCCGTACTGGAGCTCAAGGACGCCGCCGTACGCTACCGGGGCTCCGCCGCCGACGTGGTGCGGGACGTCTCCCTCGCCGTCGACGCGGGCGAGAGCCTCGCGCTGGTCGGCGAGTCCGGCGCCGGGAAGACGACCCTGCTCCGCCTGCTGCTGGGCCTCGCCCGGCCCACGGCCGGCGCCGTCCGCTTCGACGGGACGGACCTGAACCCGCGCGACCGCGCACAGATGCGCCGCTTCCGGCGCAGCGTGCAGTGCGTCTTCCAGGACCCCTACTCCTCGCTCGACCCCAGCCGCCAGGTCGGCGCGATCGTCGCGGAGCCGCTGCGCTCCCTCGGCCTCGACAGCCGTACGTCCGCCGCGCCCAAGGTCGCCGCGGCGCTGGAACGGGTCGGCCTCCAGGCGGACGCCGTCGACCGCTACCCGCACGAGTTCTCCGGCGGCCAGCGCCAGCGCATCGCCATCGCCCGCGCCACCGTCTGCGACCCCCGCGTCCTGCTCGCCGACGAACCGGTCAGCGCGCTGGACGTCACCACCCGGGTGAAGGTCGTCGACCTGCTGGCCGAGCTGAAGGAGGAGCGGGGGCTCACGCTGGTGATGGTCTCCCACGACCTGTCCGTGGTGGCCACCCTCTGCGAGCGCACCGCCGTGCTGGAACGCGGGCAGATCGTCGAGCAGGGCGCCACCGCCCAGGTGCTCGGCGCACCGGCGCACCCCTACACCCGCCGCCTCATCGACAGCGTGCCGCGCCTGCCCGCGTGACCCCCGCGGGAGCGGTCAGTCCCGGCCCAGTACGTCGCGGAGCTGACCGCGCGCGGTGACCCCGAGCTTGGGGAAGATCTTGTGCAGGTGGAAACCGATGGTGCGGGGCGACAGATAGAGCCGGGCGCCGATGTCCCGGTTGGTGAGCCCCTCCGCGGCCAGCTGGGCGATCTGGTGTTCCTGGGGCGTCAGGTCGGCCGCCGCGTCCGGAGCGGTCACGGCCGTCACGGCCACTCCCGCCGCACGGAGTTCGGCGGAGGCGCGCTCGATCCACGGGCGCGCGTCGAGCCGTTCGAAGAACTCCAGGGCGGTGCCGAGCAGCGGACGCGCCTCGGCGCTCCGCCGGTGGCGCCGCAGCCACTCACCGAAGTCCAGCTGGGCCAGGGCGTGTTCGAACGGCCATTGAATGACGGCCGGGTCGGCGAGCGCCGCCCGGAAGTGGGCCTCCGCGCCGTCGGATTCGGTGAGCAGGGCCCGGGCCCGGTGCAGAATCGCGTCCAGCCGGACGGAGCGTGACCCGCTCAGGGTTGCCTCGGCGGCCGTGAGGACGGTGCGGGCATCGTCCGTCTGCCCGGCGCGGACGGCCGCGGCGGCGAGATCCGCGACGCAGTACAGAGACGCGTGGTAGTGCACCGGCAGGGGATGGAAGTCCCGGGTGAAGGTACGCCGGAACTGCTCGTACGCCGTCCCGTGGTCGCCCTCCGCGAGGGCCGCCATGGCGAGGGCCCGCCGGTGGCTCACGTACAGGCCCGGCAGCTTGCGCAGGTCGACGGCGCGTACGGCCTGGCCGGCCCGGGCACGCGCACCCGCGTGGTCGCCGCGCGCGGCGCGCAGCGTGGCCTGGAGGAGCGGTGAACCCACGGCCATGTAGTCCGCGCCCGCCTCGGTCGCCATCCAGAACGCCTCCTCGGCGGTGGACTGGGCCGCGGTCCAGGCACCGCTTTCGAACAGGGAGTTGGCGAGCGAGAACGCGACGGTCGCATTGGCACCGGCCGTCGCGGCCCGGCGCAGATGATCCATCGCCCGCCCGAGAAGGCGTACGGCCTGATCAGTCTCGTCCAGCGCCCAGGCCGCGCCGCCCAGCACGATGGTCTCGTTCAGTCCGCCCTCCGGCAGCGCCTCCAGCACGCGGCGGAAGAGCTCCATGGCCCGGTCGCGGGCGGTGAAGGGTGCGCACGAGGCCAGCACCCAGACGCGGTCGACCTTGTACGGTTCCCCCGCGACGAGGTCGGTGATCCGCAGGAGTTCGGTCCGGTGGAAGGGGTTGCCGGACCGGTACGCCGGCGTCGCGGCCGTTCCCGCCGCGTCCAGGGCGAGGACGGGGGACTCGGTGGCCATCGACTCGGCCACCGGCAACAGGTAGGCGATGGAGTCGTCGTACCGGAGCGTCACGGCCAGGGACCAGCCCGCGAGTACGGATGCCTCGGCGAGGAGCTGCACGTCGTCGGTGAGCGTGGTCACCCGGGAGGTGATCTCGTTCACCCACTGCGGATGGCCCCCGTGCGTGGCCGACATGGCCGCCGCGAGCAGACGGCGGGCGCGCTGCTCCCGGTCCGGGGTGAGTTCCGCGGCGCGTTCCAGAGCCGCCGCGGCGGCCGCGTACCCGCCCCGGAAACGTGAACGCTCGGCGCTCTCGGCCAGGGCGTCGGCGACCTCCGCGTCCGGACCGAGCGCCGCCGCCGCGAGATGCCAGGCGCGGCGGTCGGGTTCGTCGGTGAAGGCCGCGGCGAGCACCAGATGGGCCTCGCGGCGCTCGGCGAAGGTGGCGGCCTGGTAGATCGCGGAACGTACGAGCGGATGGCGCAGCCGCACCTCGCCGCTTTCGACCCGTATCAGTCCCGTCCGCTCGGCGGGCAGCCACACCTCGGGGCCGTCCATGCCGGGGACCGTGTGGAGGATGTCGGAGAGCTGGGCGGTACCGGCCGCCGCGGCGAGGAGCAGGGCCCGTCGTGTCGCCTCGGGGAGGGTGGGGAGTTCGGCGGCGAAGATCTGCTCCAGCCGGGCGGTGAGGGGGAGCGAGTCGGTCGCCCCCCGGTCGCGGCGGCTCGGGTCCTTCGCGAAGGCGCGCGCGAGCTCGATGAGGGCCAGCGGGTTGCCGGCCGCCTGCTGGAGGATCTGGGACCGGGCCCGGCCCCGGGGCGGGTGCGGCTGGGCGTTCAGCAGCAGCACGGACGCGGCCCGGTCCAGCGGACCGGCCGTCAGGTGCGGGAAGACACGGTCGAACCGCTCCGGAACGGTCTCGTCCCGGGCGGCGAGCAGCAGGGCGGCGGGTTCGCCCTCCAGCCGCCGGGCCACGAAGGCGAGCACCTCCAGGGAACCGAGATCCAGCCACTGGGCATCGTCGACGACGAGCAGCAGCGGTCGCTCCGCGGCCGCCTCCGAGAGCAGATTCAGTACCCCGAGCCGGGTCAGCAGCGGGTCGAGCCGCTGCGAGGGCTCGGCCTGCGCCATCCCGAACGCGAGGCGCAGCGCCTCGGCCTGATGGGCCGGCAGCCGTCCGATACCGCCGAGGAGCGGATGGAGCAGCTGATGGATCCCCGCGAAACCGAGCTCCCGCTCGCCCTCGGCGCCCCGTACCCGGAGCACCAGCCGGCCGCGGGAGGCGGCGTACGAGGCCGCCCGGTCCACCAGGGTGCTCTTCCCGGCACCGGGTTCGCCGGTCAGCACCAGCACCTTGGAGCCTGTGCCGTCCGCCGTGTCGACCAGCTCGAAGATCCGGGACAGCTCGTGTTCCCTGCTCAGGATCCCCGAATCGGCGACCGTCTCGGTACCGAGATCCATGGTGCTCTTCCCTTCCCGCGAACCACCCGCCCCGAGGGGCGCCGAGCGACGCACGTACAGGCCGCTCGGAGGCATCCTGCCAGGTCGGCGGGGTGAAGCGACCGGCGGAGTCCCGTCGGAGCACCTCGCCGGCACATGACTGGTCACATGACAGAAGCGCGGCGCTCCGCCCCGCTGACAGCATCCGGAGTACCCGGACACGACGCCTTGGGCGTGGCTCCGGAGACACCCGACGGACGAGCGTCCGGCTGCGCGCCGGGCCACGCCCAGGGGCCGTGCGGACGCCCCGGCCGCGTCCTCGTCGAGGTGCCGACGATCACAGTGAAGACGGAGAGATCAAGCGTGAGGAACGCCGTGCACAGCCAGCAGAACGCCGAGGCCGAGGGAGGCCGCCCCTCCGGGAGAGGAGGAGTGACGGCGAGCGCGGGCCGGCCGGCCGGCGGGTGCTGCCGTTCCGTGGCCGTGGACGCACCGGCGGCGGAGCCGGCCCACCTCGCGAACGCCTCGACCCTCCCGGACTCCCGCCTCTCCGCCCCTTTCGTCCCCTCGGTCGCCTTTCGGGGCCGCCCCCATCTGACGGTGCTGGGCCGGCGTGCCCCCGGCGCCGCGGTCGAGAGCCTGCGGATCTCGGTCCTCGCGTCCCACGGTTCCGCCGACCCAGGAGACTTGGCTCATCCGGGCCACGAACGTGTCTCCGTCCCGCCGTGGCTGTCGGACTCCGGCGACGGGGAGACCCTCTACCTCGCGCAGCACGTCCACGGTTCGGCAGCCGTCCCCCGCGGCGGAACCGACATCTTCCTGGAGCCGGGTGACATCGTGTTCTGCGGGCCCGGCACGCCCGCCTTCCCGCGCCCCGGCGACGCGTACCGCATGACGGTCTTCCACGTACCGCGCCGCCTCCTGGCGATCACCGACACCGATCTGCGCCGGGTCCTGGGGGTGCCGCTGCGCTGTACGGAGGGGGTGGGGGCGCTGGTGTCGCACTCCCTGTCGGTGCTCGCCGAGAGCAGGGAGACCCACCGGTCGCGGAGCGGCGAGCGGCTCGTCGCCAACGCGGTGGAGATCCTCGCCGCGCTCGTCGTCGACGCCGTCGGAACGGAACACCCGGACTCCCCGGACCCCGGCACACGGATGGCGGAGAGCATCCGGAACCACATCGAACTGCATCTGACGGACCCCGATCTGTCGCCGCGCTCGATCGCCCGCGCCCACCACATCTCCGTCCGGTACCTGCACAAGCTCTTCGAGGACGAGGGCACCACGGTGAGCCGGTTGATCCGCCGCCGCAGACTGGAGGCGTGCCGCCGCGAACTCGGCCGGTCGCCGAACCGCAGGCTCACCGTGGCGGCCGTGGCGCACCGCTGGGGATTCGTCAGCCCCTCGCATTTCAGCCGGGCCTTCCGGGACGCCTACGGCATGTCTCCCAGCGAGTGGCAGTCCTCGGCGCCGGCGGAGCAGCCGGTGTTTCCCGGCCGCACCCAGCCCCCCACAGGAGACTGGAGCCTCCCGGCGGGAGGACGGCGCGTCCTGTCCGCGTAGGGAGTGGCCGACGGCTCCCCGGCCCGTCGCCGCGTGCGAGGTGCACGTACGACCCGGGCGCGGGCATCCCGGCCCGCGCCCGGTCAGTACGTCAAGGCCCAGGGTCAGGCCGGCTCGGCCCAGGCCGCGTCCCGGGCCGAGAGACGGCGGGTGACCACGGACGTCACCACGAGGAACGCCAGGGCGAGGCCCAGGGTGACGGGGAGTTCGGTGCGCAGTGCCGCGCCGACGAGCGCGCCGAGGAACATGGCCAGTACGGACAGGACGCGCCGTCCGGGCCGGGGCGCGGCTCCACCGGCCGGGACGGAGTCCGCGGCCAGTCCCGTCAGGGTCAGGGTCAGCACGGTCGTCGTCAGGTCGGGTACGCCGAGGCGGCGGGCGACCGCGTTCTGCATGCCCATGGCCAGGCCGAGCAGGACGATCAGGGTGTAGCGGGCCCAGGGGGTCACCTCGCCGTGGGAGACCGTGACCGCGACGAGAGCTCCGAGGACGAGGACCGCCTGGAGCGCCGTGGTGAAGGCCAGCAGCCGCCCCCGGTGCGCCGCGAACCGCGAGCCGAACCGGCCTCCGGCCAGCGCGCCGGTGAGGAACGCGGCCATCGACACCAGGGAGGCGAGCACGGACAGGCCGTCGGCACCCGCCAGGGCGAACCCCAGGAACACCACGTTGCCGGTCATGTTGGCGACGAAGACGTGCCCGAGCGACAGATAGCTCACGGCGTCGATCAGGCCGGTGACCACCGTCAGCGTCAGCATGAGGGGTGGCAGGGGGCCGTGCCGGTCCCCCTTCGGCGGGACCAGTGTGCGAGCCGCGTCAACGAGTAGGGCGCGCATGCGCAGTCGCTCCTTCCGGGGCGGCGGGGTGGGATACGGAGGGGCGGTGCAGCACCGCCCGGGTGAGCAGGCCGCTCGCCGGTCCGGCTACGAGGGCCGCGACCACGATCCACAGCGGCCAGGGGGCCAGTCCGAGCAGACGGTCGGCCGACCAGCGGCCCGGCCCGGTGAGCGCGAGCGCCCCCGAAGCGACGACGAGGACCATCGGGTACTCGTATCCGTCGTTCTGGACCCACAGGCCCTTGTGCCATTTCACGGTTCCGGCGACCGTCATCACCCCCATGGCGGCCATCGCCGCCAGGGGAGTGAGCGCACCGGCCGCCAGGAACAGGCCGGCGCCGATCTGACTGCCGCCCGCGGCGAGCGCGGTGAGTCGGCCGCCGCGGAAGCCGTCGTGGCGGAACTCCTCGGTCCCGCCCGCGAACCCGTTGCCGCCCAGCCGGAAGCTGACCTTCTGCACCCCGTGTCCGGCGATGAGGAGTCCCACCACCAGACGGAGGACCAGGAGCCCGGTGTCCATTGCGTTCATGCCCGTTCCTGACGTTTCGTCGATGTCCTGGTGGAGCGGATCAGCCGGCCGCGTGCTCGCCGATGACGGTCTGCGCGTAGACGACCCCGAGGCCGTAGGTGCCGCCGTGCTCCTTCACCACGTCCATGACCGGCAGGTACGTCTCCGTACGCGCCCAGTCGCGCTGCAGCTCCAGCAGCACCTGCACCCAGGTGACCGGGACGGCGCCGGCCTGGACCATCCGCTGTACCGCGTGGTCGTGGGCCTGGGGGGTGACGCCGCCGGACGCGTCGGCGACGACGTAGACCTCGTAACCCTGCGCGAGCGCCGACAGGGTGGGCAGGACGATGCAGACCTCGGTCCACAGACCGGCGATCACGAGCTTCTTGCGGCCGGTGGCCTTGACGGCCTCCACGAACGCGACGTCCTCCCACGCGTTCATCGTGGAACGGTCGATGATCTTCTGCTCGGGGAAGACATCGGCCAGCTGGGGCAGGAGCGGGCCGGAGAAGGATTCGGCGGCCACCGTGCTCAGGACCACGGGGACGTCGAAGACCTTGGCGGCCTTCGCCAGGCCCACCGTCGCGTTGATGATCGCGGTGCGGTCACCGCTGCCCGTACCGAAGAACATCTGCGGCTGGTGGTCCACGAAGAGCACCGCGCAGTTGTCGGGGGTCAGCAGGGCGTCGCTCGGGACGGCGGTGACCTCGGAGATGTCGGCCATGGGAGAACCTTTCAGGAGTGGGACGCGCGCGGACGGACGCCCGGCGCGAGGACGGGGTGATGCGGTGGTGCCCCGGGAGGGGCGGCTCGTGACCGGGCCCCTCCCGGGAGTTCGGGGAAGGATCAGAGGGAGAAGCAGGGGTCGAAGACCGGGCTCTGGTTCTCGGGAGCCAGACCGCGCCGGGCGCGCCACTGACGGTGCTGCTCGGACTCGGCGACGGCCTGACCGAGCAGCTCGGCCTGGCGGGCGCCCGAAGGACCCGTGCGCGGTGCGGCCTGGTAGCCGCCGAAACGGGTGACCGGGCTCCACTCCGGGCTGACCGGCGGCAACTCCTCGTCCAGACCCTCGTACTCGGCGGTGGCGTAGACGATCCGGCCGCCGACGACGGTCAGCAGCGACTCGATGTGCGCGATGTCCTGCTCGGGCACGTCGAAGTAGTCCTCGGAGAGGACCGCGAGGTCGCCGAAGCAGCCCGGCCGCAGCACGCCCTTGACGTCCTGCTCGCCCGTCAGCTCCGCACCCGCGCGGGTGAACATGGCCAGCGCCGTCGCCCGGTCGACACGGTTGAGTGCCGGACGCAGCACCACGTCGCCGACTGTGCGGCCGGTGACCAGCCAGTGCAGGGCGATCCACGGGTTGTACGTGGAGACCCGGGTGGCGTCCGTGCCGCCACCGACCGTCAGCCCGCGCTCCAGCATGGCCCGCACCGGAGGGGCGTCCGCCGCGACGCCGGGACCGTACCGGCGCAGGAACGCCTCGCCCTGGAACGACAGGCGGTTCTGCACGGACATGGCGCCGCCCAGCGCGACGACCCGGTCGAGGCTGTCCGTCGAGACGGTCTCCGCGTGGTCGAACAGCCACCGGTTCCCGGCCGGGAAGAGGCCCTCGGCGGCAAGCTTCTCGAAGACCGCGAGGTCCCGGCGGATCGTCTCGTCGTACGTGGCGTGCAGCCGGAACCCCCAGCCGTTCTCCATGAGGAGACGCACGGCCTTCTCGAACTCGACCTCGTAATCCGGCGAATGTTCCGGACGCGGCTGGGCGAAGTTCTCGAAATCCGCCGCCGCCCAGGTGAGATTCTCGCCCGCGCCGTTGAGACGCAGCCATTCGTCCCCGTCCTCGGTACGCGTCATTTCGATCCAGCGCGTGAGGTCGTCGATTTCCTGGCCGGCGGTCTGCGGGAAGAGGTGGTAGGCGATGCGCAGCGACAACCGGCCTTCCTCGGCCAGTTCGGCGACGGTGCTGTAGTTCTCGGGGAAATTCTGGAAACCGCCGGCGGCGTCGATCGCCGACGTGAGGCCGAACCTGTTCAGCTCCCGCAGGAAGTGAAGGGTGGAAATCTTCTTGTCCCCGCCCTCCAGCACCGGCGCCTTTGCCAGCGTCGAGTAGAGAATCAGCGCGCTCGGCGCGGCCAGCAGCATGCCCGTGGGCTCGCCGTCCCGGCCGCGGACGATCTGCCCGCCCTTCGGATCGGGGGTGTCCCTGGTGTGCCCGGCCGCCTTGAGCGCCGCCCGGTTGAGCACCGCCGACTGGTACAGGTGCAGCACGAACACTGGGGTGTCCGGTGCGGCGGCGTTCAGTTCCGCGACGGTCGGCAGCCGCCGTTCGGCGAACTGCTCGGCCGACCACCCGCCGACCACCCGCACCCACTGGCCCTTCGGGGTCCGGGCCGCCTGCTCCCGGAGCATCGCCAGACCCTCGCGCAGGGTACGGACGCCGTCCCAGCGGAGCTCCAGCACATAGTTGAGCCCGCCCCGGATGACGTGCAGGTGGGAGTCGTTGAGGCCGGGGATCATCCGGCGGCCGAGTGCGTCGACCACCCGCGTGCCCGGACCGACGAAGGGCGCCACGTCATTGTCGTCGCCGACGACCGTGATGACACCGTCGCGGATCGCCAGGGCCCCGGCCTGCGGGCGACCCGGGTCGCCGGTGTGGATCTTCGCATTGCGGACGATGAGGTCCGCAGCGTTTTCGGTGGCGCTGGGGACCAGCCCTCCGACCGGCATCGTGGACACCTTTGGACAACCTCCTGCAGTAAGAGCAGCTAGTGGGAACCGTGTTGCGTTTCCGTATTTCCGCGTTCCGCGTTCCGCGTTTCTGCGTTCCGCGTTTCCGTGCGTTTTCCGTGCCTGCCGGTACCCGCACCCTCGTGCGCTCGACGGTCGGCGCGCATTCGGCATCGTCCGGCTCGCGCGTCGTATGCGACCGGGGGAGAGCGGAAGGGGAGACGGAAAGGTGGGAGGGAAAGAAGAAGGCCCTTCGCCGTGTTCGTGGAAAGGGCGATCCCCGATCGCTCCGTCAGGAGATTAGGAGCAATCGGTGCGCCCGCGTGGTCCGGCAGTGCACCCGATGCGTTCCATGAGTGCACTCCTTTCGTCCCGGTCACGACGTGTGCGCTGACGGGCATCACCGCATGCACTGCGGGACTCGCGCCGCCGGCTCGGGCGCCTAGCGTCGCCGAAGTGCGGGCGGCGCGACACAGCACCGTGCGCACGTCACGCACCGCGCGCACGTCACGACACGCATCGCGCGCACGTCACAGCACGCATCGCGCGCACGTCACGAAACGCACCGCGCGCACGTCACAGCACGGCACCACAGGAGGAACCCATGACCAACTCGTCCCCGTCCGCGAGCAGCAGCCAGCCGTGGCTGCACCAGAAGGGCGAAGTGATCCAGGAGTTCGGCACGGTCAAGCAGTTCCCGATCGGCCTCACCTACGAGGCGCGGATGTACTCCTGTCAGCGGCTCAACAAGGTGCTGGCCGACACGCAGATCCTTTACGGCCTCTACAAGAAGCACCACTGGCTGATGCGCGGCGCGACCTTCTACCAACTGCACCTGGTACTGGACAAGCACGCGGGTGAGCAGCTCGAACTCGTCGACACCATCGCCGAACGCGTCCAGTCCCTGGGCGGGGTCGCCGTGGGCGACCCCCGGCACGTCGCCGAGATCACCTCGATCCCGCGGCCCCCGGACGGAGTCGAAGAGGTACCCGCGATGCTGTCCCGGCTGCTGGAGGCGCACGAGGCGATCCTGGTGGACGCCCACGACGCGGCGGCCAGGACCATCGAGCTCGGCGACGACGGCACCAACGACCTGCTGGTCTCGCAGGTCATCCGGACCGGGGAGCTGCAGGCGTGGTTCCTGGCCGAGCACCTGGTCGACACCCCTCTGGTCCGCGCCTGACGCGGTCACCCCGAGCGGCCTCGCCGCCGAGGCTTCGGCGGCGCCCCGCTCCTTCCTCTTCCACGACCGGCCGTCCGTACCCCGGCCGGCCGGTCACCCCTGTCCGTCCCACGGTTCACCAGGAGTTGTTCCATGTCTTCTTCGACCAGCCCCACCGTCGTCCTGATCCACGGCGCCTTCGCCGACGCCTCCAGCTGGAGTTCGGTGATCGAACGCCTCCAGCAGGAAGGCATTCCCGTCCTGGCGCCCGCACTGCCGCTGCGCGGACTGGAGAGCGACGCCGCCTACATCCGCAGCGTGCTGGACAGCGTTTCGGGCCCCGTCGTGCTCGTGGGCCATTCGTACGGCGGCTCGGTCATCAGCATCGCCGCCTCCGGCGCCCCGCAGGTCAAGGCCCTCGTCTACATCGCGGCCTTCGTGCCGGACATCGGCGAGAGCGCGTTGGAACTCACCGGGAAGTTCCCCGGCAGCACCCTGGGCGAGGCGACCACCACCCAGTCCTACCCGCTCCCCGACGGCGGTCAGGGCGAGGAGCTGATCATCGAACAGCACCTTTTCGAGAAGCAGTTCGCGGCGGGAGTGCCTGCCGCGACCGCTCTGGTGATGTCCGTGGGCCAGCGTCCGATCGCCCTCGCCGCGCTCCAGGGCAAGGCCACCGCGGCAGCCTGGAAGGAGATCCCCAGCTGGTACCTCGTGGCCACCGAGGACCGCAACATCCCGCCGGCCGCCGAGGAGTGGATGGCCGAGCGGGCCGGTGCCCACACGGTCAGCGTCAGCGCACCCCACGCGGTCTCCGTGAGCGACCCCGGACCGGTGACCGACCTGATCCTGCGCGCCGTTCGCTCGACCGGCTGACCGGGATGACCACCTGATGGGCTGACCACCTGATGGGCTGACCGGCCGCCAGTCGTCCCGGCCGTGTCCCGGGGATCACGGACACGCCCCTGAGGCTCCCCGTACCCGGGCCGAGCCCCGACGCCCCTACGATCCCGGTGTGACGATCACGTACGAGTGGCGGGGCGACTTCGGCAACGCGGCCCTCGACGCACTGCACGCCGAGGGGTTCGGCGGTCCGGCCACCGGGACCGACTGGCGGGCACGCCTGGAGCGCCACAGCCTGGGCTGGGTCTGCGCGCGGGAGGGCGGTGCACTGATCGGGTTCGTCAACGTCCTCTGGGACGGCGGGGCCCACGCTTTCCTGCTCGACACGGTGGTGGCCCGGCATCACCGGTCGCGCGGGGTCGGTGCGGCACTGGTCGCCGCCGCGGTCGAGGAGGCCCGCGCGGCGGGGTGCACCTGGCTGCACGTCGACTTCGAGGAGCATCTGCGTACGTTCTACGTCGACGTCTGCGGCTTCCGGGTGACCCCGGCGGGGCTGATCGCTCTCTGACGCCGGACGGGGTCCTGACAGGGCCCGTCTTCGTTCTGCCTTCCTCGCGCCGCCGTGCGGGAGGAAGCCCGCCGGTTCGGCTTGGTGGCACCCGAGCCCGCGGCCGGATCCGTCCGGGACGTGTTCACCGCTCGCCGGTCCCCGGCCGCGGCAGCCACGTCCGCTCCTTGCGTACGGCCTTCGCGGTGTCCGGGGTGCGCGGCAATCGCACGAGCAGCTGATCGCCGAACCGGTACATCCTGTTGTCGGTGCCCTCACCGGCCGGTGAGAGGGGAAGGGCGGTCCACTCCGGCTGCTGCTCCCGCAGCAGCCGGAGTGGACGACCGCCTCATCCACACGGATCTCGTTCTCACGAAGTGTCACGCCGAGAGCCTCAGGGCTGTCCCGCAAAGGGTCGGTGGGGCGAGGGCCGCCAAGGCGCCGACGCGGCTGGGTGGATAGCGTGTAGAGGTTCGTGCATGAAGCAATGGGCCTGGGGGGACACGTGGGACGCAGCTGGCTACCTGTGGAGAATGTGGGCGCCAACGACCTCTGGCTCTTCGTCGAACCGTACGGTGAGGACTACTGGCTGAAGCCCGGGGAGGTCTTCGCGGTCGCTCCGGAGGCCGCGGGGATCGATTTCTGCTTCTCTATCGCTGTCTGCCAGGAGGGCATCACGGTATGGCTCTATGAGGACGGTGACCCGACCAAGGTTGTCCTGGAGTACACAGTGACTGACGCTGACGGTAAGCGGCTGGAGTGCGGGCACCAGAGGCCCCCGAAGCCGGCGGGCTCCGGCGTGACCGAGACGGGCTGAGCCCTCTCGCTCACCGGGTCAGTGCAAGATTGTGCAGTTGGGCAATACCCAGCAAGGCGTAGTACACGCCGTCGCCTTTAAGCGGCAGTCGCGGAGGATCTCCCAGTTTTTCATGCGGGCGAAGGTGTGCTCGACTCGGGCGCGGACTCTCCGGTGGGAGGTGTTGTGGGCTTCCTTCCAGGCCGGTAACTCGCCCTGGCCGGGTTCTCGGCGATGCGGGATGATGAGACCGGTGCCGCGGTAGCCGCCTTCGGCGATCACGGTGGTGTTGCCGACCGAACTCTTGGCTCCGGACAGTTCCCACGCCGTGCAGTCGTTGCGGTTGCCGGGCACGGGCCGTCCGACGGAGACGACCAGACGTGAGTCGGCATCGATGACGACCTGATGGTTGGTGGAATAGCGGTAGGACTGCTCCGCCACACTATGGTCCCGTGTCGGCACCTGGGTGCCGTCCACAATCAGCACCGTGTCTCTACGGAAACGGCTCCGCAGCCGCAGCGCAAGCAGGGGCCCGAGCTGGCGCACGATCCGGCCCGCGGCCGACTTCGAGATCCCGAACAAGGGAGCCAGCTGCCGCAAGGTCAGGTTCGTTCGCCAGTACGCGGCAACCAGCAACACCCGGTCCTCCAGCGGCAGACTCCACGGACGTCCCCTGCGAACGAGGGGCGGGCCTTCGCGCCGCAGTATGGTGATCAGTTTCCCGAACTGCTTCGGACTCAGCCCGGAGTACGGCGCTATCCATGACGGCTCAGACGCCGTGATCACAGCCCCCACACGAAGATCATCTCAGCCATGCGCCTGGCATCCCTGCACGGTCCAGACCTACGGGCCCTTGCCCTGCCGCCGAGGTCAGTAGAGCCAGCGGTCCAGGAGCCCTGGCCAGAGAAACCCCTCGTAGCCGTTGAAGGCTGCCGGGTCGATCTCCTTCAGTTCCTCGGCCAGCCGGTTCAGCTCGGCGAAAGCCCGCTCTTCCTCCTCTTCGGAGAGGTACTCCTCGGGGCCGTCCGGTTCACCGAGAAGCTCGGAGGCTTTGACGCGACTGCCGTAACGGTGAAGGACGTTGAGCCACACGCCGACACTCGAGTTGGCGAACCATGCCTCCCCGTCCGGCATGACGAAGTAGACCGCCCCGGTCTCTGGCTCGGCGCCGAACCACGACCGCTCAGCGGGCGTGTTGGGGTCGGTGTCCTCCGTGAGGCGGTAGAGGGGACCGCGGGACGTGTGCAGGACGGGATCGGCCTCGCTCTGCATCACGACTCGTTCGATAAGGCGCGGAGCTACCGGGATGCCCACCTCGACGAGCTGTGCCTTCATGAACTCCGGGATCCGCCAGCCAGCCACAACGTCCCGTCCGGCTCGTGTGACATGCCCCTGGCCAGCCCACTCGGTCAGCTGGTCGTACATCGCCATCGAACGATCCTCTTTTGTCGGCTGTGGTCCTGACCCTATCGACCTGGTCTCAGGTCAAGGCGCAGCCGCACTTACGGGACAGCCCTTTGTGCCCGGGCCACGACGCCGCCAGCGATTTTCGGTGCGGTCGCCGCTCAGAACGCGATCCGTCTTGTCACGGGAGACCGAGTGGGAGCGTCAGCGCGACAGGATGCCCGGCGGCAGAGTCCGGAAGCACCACCCCACCCATGGCTGACGTCAGCATCGGGAAGGTGCCTCGTCGTCCCCGTCCGAGGCGCCGTGCCGGGCGCCCACCGCCCGGCGGGAAGGGGCGGACACGGCTCAGGGGGACGACATTTCGCGTTCCGGGCACGGGCGATCGTGTGGCGGACGGGGCGCGTGCCCGGCGCACGGTAGCTCGATCGGATCATTCGGCACTATGGCGTCTGCGGGCGCGCGCGGGCGCTTCCGTGAAATGCCGGGGCCCAAATTCAGTGATACCCGCGCAAGAGGGACATGGGGCGACTGAACTGTTTCACAGGTGATCACTTGGCATATGTCCAGGGCGAGATGTGTCGCGTCGTCGGATTCGGGGTGTGCGGGGCAATGGAGCGAATAGGGACTTTGGCGGCCGTGCATCCTCTAATGTGATTGGCATGAACGGGTGAAGTCGGGGTGTGACCCTGTCCCGGCGGTGAAGGTCCATCGAAAGAGCGTGCGACGCGTCGCCGATCTCTCAGGGGCTGGTGTGCCGGGCAAAGGGTCGGGGGCCGGCGGCATCGCGGCGGGAATGGTCCGGCGCGAGGTGCCCGGGAATGTCTGATGAACATGTCGCAGAATGCGCGAGAACAGGTGGGGGACGGCCGTGACCAATCCTTTCGACGACGAGTCGGGACGATTCGTGGCGCTGGTCAACGACGAGGGTCAGTACTCGCTGTGGCCCGCACGGATCGAGATCCCGGGCGGCTGGCGTGCCGTCGGCCCGGAGGGATCGCGTCAGGAGTGTCTGGACGCGATCGAGGCCGCCTGGACCGACATGCGGCCCGCGAGCCTGGTGAGGGCGATGGAGGCGGCGGCCGAGTAGGACCGCCCCGTACGCGTGAACTCCCCGGCGGGTGCGCGACGGATCACGGGACACCCCCTGGTCCGGTCGCCGGTGTGCGGGGCGCACCCTCGCCCCGTCGGGGTGGACGGTGCTCCGGCGCGTGGTCCGGTCCGTCATCCTGATCGATTCTTGTCTTCCTCGGACCGGATGAGGTCCTTTGAGGTCCCTTGTGATCCCCTTGGGATCTCTTGGGGTCCGTTGAGGTCGCACGGCGACTCATGGGGCTTTGATGGTTCTAGTTCGAACGGAATCGGCCAGGGTGTGGCCGGAATTCGATTCGTGCTCGGCTGAAGTCATTCCTGTGCCGCTGTGCGGATTCTCCGAGTCACTCAGAGAACATCGGCGATTCGTCGCGCGGTCCCCCTGGGCGGAAGGGGACCACGGGGTGTGCGCCGGATGAATGCGCCCGGCGCGATACCCCGGTGAATCCTTCCTGTACGGGGTGCACCGACTCTTCTTTCCGCTTCGGCGGTCCTCTTTGCCGACGATGTGCACACCGGCGCGGCGGGTTCCTCCGCGCCTTCTCCGTCGTCCCCAAAATCTCTCCCCAAAGGTGTCGACCGGCATGCATGAAAACGACTCGATCCCGTCTCGTCCGATTCCCGCAGAGCTTTTCGAGCTGACCGTTGCTCAACAGGGTGTGTGGTACGGCCAACTGGTCGAACCGGAGAGCCCGAAGTTCAACATCGCCGAGTGCTTCGAGATCCGGGGCGATCTCGACGCGGAGACGTTCGCCGCCGCCGTCGCCCGTGCGGTCGCCCTCTGCGACAGCCTCAACGTCGAGTTCCTCGTCCACGACGGTGCCGTACGCCAACGGGTCACACCGCATCCCCGGGCCGCCGCCGACCGGCTCCGCCTGGTCGACCTCTCCGGCACCGACGACCCCGCCGCCGCGGCCGAGCGCTACCTGGCCGACGACATGGCCACCGTCGACCGGATCGAAGCCCCGCGCCACAGTCTGGTACTGCTGCGTCTCGGACCCCGTCGGCACTACTGGTACATCCGCTTCCACCACGTCGTCGTCGACGGCCTCGGCGGTGCCGTCTTCGCCCGCATGGTGGCCGACCTCTACGCACGCGCCCTGCGCGGCGAGGACATCGCCGGGACCGAGCTGCCCCCCGCCCCGCTCGCCGACCTCCTCGCGGACGAGGCGGCCTACCTCGACTCCGACCGGTACGAGGCCGACCGGGCCCACTGGACCGCCAGGTTCGCCGACCGTGCGGCGGACGCGACCGGTTCCGGCAGCGGGGCCGGCGCGCGGGGCGGTACGCCGCTCATCCGCCGCCGTACCGACGCCCCGGTCCCCGTCGCTCCCGGCGGAGCGGACGGCGTGAAACTGCACACCGGAGAAACCCTGCCCGTCTCCGTCCTCGACGACCTGCGCCGGCTGGCCGCCGCCAACCGCACCACCTGGTCCGCCGTGCTGGTGAGCGCGGTCGCCGCCTACGTCGGCCGGGTCACCGGAACCCGGGACGTCGTCGTGGGCCTCGCCTCCAACGGCCGCCACGGCGGACTGCGGCACATCGTCGGCATGACCGCCAACATCCTGCCGCTGCGGCTGGAGATCACCACCGACATGACGGTCGGCGCACTCGTCCGCGCCGTCGCCGCGGAGATGCGCGGAGCCCTGCGCCACCGGCGCTTCTCCCGCGAACAGCTCGCCCGCGAACTCAACATGGCCGACGACGCCGCACGTCTGACGGACGTGGTCGTCAACATCATGGGGTACGCGTACGACCTCGACTTCGGCGGCAGCCCCGCCACCTCCCGCCTGCTCTCCATCGGCCCGGTCGACGACGTCTCGCTCTTCGTCTCCGAACGCTCCGAGGGAACCGGTCCGTTGATCGGATTCGACGCCAACCAGGAGCTCTACCGCCCCGAGGACGTGACGCTGAGCCAGCGCGCCGTCATCTCCTTCCTGAAGGCCCTCGCCGGCGCGGACACCGAAACCCCCCTGCGCGAGCTGCCGTTGCTCGACTCCGAGACCGCCGCCGAACTCCTCGCCCACGGCCGGGGCGCCGACCTGGAGGTCCCGGAACCGGCCACGAGCCTGCCGCAGGCGTTCGAAGCGCGGGTGCGCCGCACCCCGGACGCCCCCGCGGTGGTGGACGGTGCCGTCACACAGACCTACCGGGAGCTGGCGCACCACGCTGCGGAGATCTCCGCAGCGCTGGCGGGCTGGGGGCTCACCGCCGAGGACGGGGTCGGCGTCCTGGTGAACCGTTCCGCCGCGGTGGTGGCCGCCACCCTCGGCGTGGCCGGCGCGGGCGCCGCGTACGTACCGATGGACGCCGCATGGCCCCAGGAGCGCCTCGACCGTGTCGCGGGCGTCGCCGGGGTCCGTGCCCTGGTGGTCGACGAGGGCGCCGCCGGACAGAACTGGGTGAAGGTGACCGCGGCCATCTTGCCGGTCGTCGTCGTCGACGCCCTCGGCCGGGTACTGCGCGGCGCCCCACCGCGTCCCGGACGGGTGCCGGACGTGACGCACGCCGACCGGCTCGCCTACGTGACGTTCACCTCCGGCTCCACCGGGCTGCCCAAGGGCGTCGGCGTCACTCACGCGGACGTCCTCGCGCTGAGCGCCGACTCCGCCTGGCGGGACGGGGCGTGCGACGCGGTGCTGCTGCACTCGGCGTACGTCTTCGACGCCTCCACCTTCGAGATCTGGGTTCCCCTCCTGCACGGCGGCAGGGTGGTCGTCGCGCCCCCCGGCGTCCTGGAGGCACCCGTCCTCGCCGGCCTGGTCGAACGGTACGGAGTCACCGCGCTCTTCCTCACCACCGCCCTGTTCAACGTGGTGGCCGAGGCGGATCCCGCGGCCTTCGCCGGGCTGCGGCTGGTCGCCGCGGGCGGCGAGGCCGCCACCCCGGACCTGATGCAGCGGGTGGCCGCCGCCGCGCCCGGCACCCGGGTCCTGCACGTGTACGGGCCCACCGAGACCACCACCTTCGCCTCCCGCCACCGGGTCGCCGCCGACTCGGGCGGGCTGCCGCCCATCGGCCGCCCGCTCGACGGGATGCGGCTCCACGTCCTCGACGGCGACCTCGGCCTGGTGCCTCCCGGCGTGGTGGGGGAGCTGTACGTGTCGGGGCGCGGCGTCGCACGCGGCTACCGGGGGCGCCCCGCGCTGACCGCGGGCCGGTTCGTCGCCGACCCGCACGGTCCGCACGGGGCCCGCATGTACCGCACCGGGGACCTCGTCCGCTGGACCGCGCGCGGCGAGATCGAGTACGTCGGACGCGCGGACGGGCAGGTCAAGCTGCGCGGGTACCGCATCGAACCCGCCGAGATCGAGGGCACCCTGCTCGCCGATCCGGGCGTGGTGGCCGCGAGCGTCCTGGTCCGCGAGGACATACCCGGCGACCGCCGCCTCGTCGCGTACGTCGTGCCCGCCACCGGCACCCGGCCCGACCACACGGCGCTCGCCCGGCGGGTGGGCCGCGCCCTGCCCGCGTACATGGTGCCCTCCGTGTTCGTGACGCTCGACGCCCTCCCGCTCAACCCCAACGGCAAGGTCGACCGCCGCGCCCTGCCCGCACCCCCCGCCGCGGCCACCACGGGGCGCGCCCCGAGCACCGCACACGAAGAGGTGCTGGCCGGCCTGTTCGCCGACGTCCTCGGCGTCGCCGCCGTCGGAGCCGACGACAACTTCTTCTCCCTGGGCGGCCATTCGCTGCTCGCCACCCGTCTCACCGGCCGGGTGCGCGCCGCCCTGGGCACCGAACTCGGGCTGCGTACCCTCTTCGACCACCCCACCGTCGCCTCGCTCGCCGCCGCCCTCGACACCGCCGGCTCCGCCCGGCCCGCCCTCACGCCGCAGCGGCGGCCCGAGTCGGTGCCGCTCTCCTACGCGCAGCAGCGCCTCTGGTTCCTCAACCGGGCGGAGGGTCCCGGCGACACGTACACCGTCCCGCTCGTCCTGGAGCTCGACGGCCCGCTCGACACGGTGGCCCTGCGGGGCGCGCTGGCCGACGTGGTCGCCCGGCACGAGAGCCTGCGCACCGTCTTCGCCGAGCACGACGGGGTACCCCGTCAGGAGGTCCTGGACGCCGCCGTCGCGGCGGAGCTGGTCCCGCTCGTCGTCCGGCGCCCCCCGGCCGGGGAAGCCGGTTCCGGGGCGGCCGGGGCTTCCGGTGCGGCTGGGTCTGCCGGGGCTGTGGGAGCTGCCGGGGTTGTGGGAGCGGCCGGGGCGGCCGGGGCCTGGGCGGAGGAGACCGTCCGCCGGCTGATCGCCGAGCCCTTCGACCTCACCGGCGACCTCGCCGTCCGCGCCCACCTGCTCCAGGAGGCCCCGGACCACCACCTCCTGGTCCTCGTCCTCCACCACGTCGTCGCCGACGGCTGGTCCCTCGCCCCCCTCGTCCGCGACCTCGGCGCCGCCTACCGTGCCAGAACCGAGGGCACCGGCACCCCCGACTGGCCCGCGCTGCCGGTGCAGTACGCCGACTACACCCTCTGGCAGCGCCGGCTGCTCGGCGACGACACCGACCCGGAGAGCCTCGCCGCGATCCAGCTCGCCCACTGGCGAGAGGCCCTGCGCGGTGCACCCGACCTGCTCGACCTGCCCCTCGACCGGCCGCGCCCCGCCGTGCCCGGCCACCGGGGCGACGCCGTCCCCTTCGCGCTGCCCGCGCCCGAGCACGCCGCGCTCGTCCGGCTCGCCCGCGCCGCCGGCTGCACCCCCTTCATGGTGCTCCAGGCGGCGCTGGCGGTGACGCTGCACGCGCACGGCGCCGGCACCGACATCCCGCTGGGCACTGCCGCGGCGGGCCGCTCCGACGAGGCACTCGGCGACCTCGTCGGGTTCTTCGTCAACACCGTCGTCCTGCGCACGGATCTCTCCGGCGACCCGACCTTCAGTGAACTCCTGGAACGCGTCCGAGAGTTCGACATCGCCGCCTTCGGTCACGGCGATCTCCCCTTCGAACGGATCGTGGAGGCCGTCAACCCCGAGCGCTCCGGCGGCCATCACCCGCTCTTCCAGACCATGCTGGTCCTCCAGAGCCAGGAGCGGACCGCCCTGGACCTGCCCGGCATCACCACCCGGGACCGGTCCCGGCACACCGGGATCAGCAAGTTCGACCTGACGTTCTCGCTGACCGAACTCAACGGCCCTGACGGCGAGTCCGCCGGAATCGGAGGCTATCTGGAGTACGCCACCGACCTCTTCGACGCGGCGACCGCCCACGGTCTGAGTGCCCGCTTCGCCCGCGTGCTCACCCTCGCCGTCACCGATCCCGGCCGCCGCGTCCGGGACCTCGATCCGCTCGGACCGGCCGAACGGGACCAGATTCTCGCCCAAGGCCGGGGCAAGGAGCGGTCGTTGTCCGTCCTCACCGCCCCCGAGGCGGTCCGCGAACAGGCCGCCCGCACCCCCGGCGCGGTCGCCGTCCGCGACGAGCTGACCAGCCTCACCTACGCGGAGCTCGACGCCCGGGCCGACGACCTCGCCCACACCCTGCGCGAACGGGGCGCGGGCCGCGAGGCCCGGGTGGCCATCGCCGCGCCGTCCTCCGTCCACACCGTCGTCGCCATGCTGGCCGTACTTCGGGCCGGCGCCGCCTACGTACCCGTCGACCCGGAGTACCCGGCGGCCCGCATCCGCCACATGCTCGACGACGCCCGGCCGGTCCTGCTGCTCACCACCGCCGCCACCCGCGCGTCGCTGCCCCCGGTCGACCTGCCCTGGCTCGCCCTCGACGCACCGGCGGACCGGGCCGCTCCGCCCGCCCCGCACACGCCCCACCCGGACGACCCGGCGTACGTCATCTACACCTCCGGCTCCACCGGCCGCCCCAAGGGGGTGGTCGTGACCCACGCCGCGCTCGCCAACCACATGGCGTGGCTGGCGGACCACCTGCGCCTCACCGGCGAGGACCGGGTGCTCGCCCGCACCTCCACCAGCTTCGACGCCTCCGTGTGGGAGCTGTGGCTCCCGCTGATGAACGGCGCCGAAGTCTGCGTCCTGCCGCCCGGGGCCAACCGCGAACCCGCCGAACTCGTCGACTGGATGGGCCGGTTCGACATCACCGTCGCCCAGTTCGTGCCCTCGCACCTGACCCACGTCCTCGCCGAGGCGGCCCACGGGGCGCCGCTGCCCCGGCTGCGCGCCGTGCTCTGCGGCGGCGAACCCCTGCCGCGCGCCCTCGCCGACCAGATCGCCGCCCGCTGGGGCGCCGAAACGCACAACCTGTACGGCCCCACCGAGGCGACCATCGACGCGACCGCGTACCGCGAGGACCGCACCCGGACCGCCTCCCCGGCCGAGACCGTCCCGATCGGCAGGCCCGTGGACACCATGCGCGCCTACGTCCTCGACGGCCGGCTGCGCCCCGTACCGCCCGGCGTCACCGGGGAGTTGTACCTCTCCGGGCCCAACCTCGCCCGGGGCTACCTGCACCGGCCCGGTCTGACCGCCGAACGCTTCCCCGCCGACCCCTTCACCGCCGACGGCACCCGCATGTACCGGACCGGCGACCTCGTCCGATGGAACGGACACGGGCTGCTCGACTACCAGTCGCGCGCCGACGACCAGGTCAAACTCCGAGGCTTCCGGATCGAGTTGGGCGAGGTGGAAGCCGCGCTCCTGGCGAACTCCGGTGTCACCGGCGCCTGCGCGGTGATCCGCGAGGACGCCCCCGGCCGGCGCCGCCTCGTCGCGTACGCGGTGACCGACGACCCCGCCGTACGCCCCCTCACCCTGCGCGACGGTCTCGCCGAGGCCCTCCCGCACCACATGGTGCCCTCCGCCGTCGTCGTGCTGGACGCCCTGCCCCTGCTGCCCAACGGCAAGGTGGACCGGCGCGCCCTGCCCGAACCCGGTCCGGAGACCGGCGGACCGGCCGCACCGGGACGGCTCAGCCTCCGGGAGGAGCTGCTCGCCGGGATCTTCGCCGACGTGCTGGACCGGCCCCGGGTCGGCCCGCGCAGCAGCTTCTTCGACCTCGGCGGACACTCGCTCCTCGCCATGCGCGTGGTGAGCCGCGTCCGCGCGGTCCTGGGCGCGGAGATCGCCGTACGCACCCTCTTCGAGCACCCGACCGTCGCTGGGCTGGCCCGCGCCCTCGACCCTGCGGCCCGGACCCGGCCTCCCGTGGTACCGGCCGAGCGCAGACCCGATCCGCTGCCGCTCTCCTTCGCCCAGCGACGGCTCTGGTTCCTCAACCGGCTCGAAGGCCCCAGCTCCACCTACAACATCCCGCTCGTCCTCGAACTCCACGGCACCCCGGACACGGACGCACTGCGCGCCGCCCTCGGGGACGTCGTCGGGCGGCACGAGTCGCTGCGCACCCTCTTCCCCGAACAGCACGGCACACCACACCAGTTGATCATCGACGCGGACGACGCCACCCCCGCACTTCCGGTCGTGGACGTAGCCCCCGACGACCTGGAGGAGGCCGTCTTCGACGCCGTGCGCCTGCCGTTCGACGTCACCGCCGACCTGCCGTTGCGCGCCCTGCTGCTGCGCGCCGCCCCCGACCACCATGTCCTGCTGCTGGTGGTGCACCACATCGCGGGCGACGGCTGGTCCCTCGCCCCGCTCGCCCGGCACCTGGGCGAGGCGTACCGGGACCGTCTCACCGGCCGGGAGCCCGCGTGGGCGACGGGCGGCCCCGTGCTCCAGTACGCCCACTACGCCCTCTGGCAGCACGCCGTCCTGGGCGACGACGCCGCACCCGGGAGCGCGCTCGGGCGGCAGCTGGAGCACTGGCACACCGCCCTCGCGGGGCTGCCCGGCCTGATCGACCTGCCGCTGGACCGGCCCCGCCCGGTCACCGCCGACCCGCGCGGAGACGTCCACGCCTTCGACGTACCACCCGCGCTCCACGCACAACTCCTCATCCTGGCAAGGGAATCGGGGAGCAGTCTCTTCATGGTGCTCCAGGCGGCGGTGGCCGCCCTGCTGCACCGGCACGGCGCGGGCGACGACATCCCGCTCGGCACGCCCGTCGCCGGACGCACCGACGAGGCGCTGGAGGACCTGGTCGGGTTCTTCGTCAACACCCTGGTCCTGCGCACGGACCTGTCGGGCAGTCCGAGCTTCCGGGAACTCCTGGACCGGGTGCGGGAGTTCGACCTCGCCGCGTACGGGAACCAGGACGTGCCCTTCGAACGGCTGGTGGAGAGCCTCAATCCCGTCCGGGCCCGCGACCATCACCCGCTCTTCCAGACCATGCTGGTCCTCCAGAACCAGGAGACCGTCCGCCCCGAACTCCCCGGCCTCACCGTGGAGGACCGGATCGTCCACAACGGGCTGAGCAAGTTCGACCTCACCTTCGCGTTCACCGAGGAGCGCGACGGCGGCGGCCTCTCGGCCGGGATCGAGTACGCCACCGCCCTCTTCGACCCGGACACCGTCGAAGCACTCGCCGCCCGGCTCGTCCGCCTCCTGGAGCAGGTGGCCGCCGACCCCGGCCGTCCGCTCGCCGGCCACGACCTGCTGACGCCCGGCGAACACACCCGGGTCACCCGCTGGGGCACCGGCCGCCCGCTCGGCGAGCCCGCACCGGACACCGTTCTGCCCGCCCTCTTCGCGGCCCAGGCCCTCCGCACACCGGACGCCGCCGCCGTCGCCGACGGCGCCACCACCCTCAGCTACGCCGCACTCGACACGCTCTCCGCCGACCTCGCCGGCGCGCTCGCCGGACTCGGCATCGGACCCGAGTCCGGAGTCGGCGTGCTGCTCGCCCGGTCGCCCGCCGTGGTGACCGCCTCCCTCGGCACGGTCCGCGCCGCCGGCACCTACGTCCCCATGGACGCCCGCTGGCCCGAGGAGCGTCTCGACCAGGTCGCCGGGGTGGCGTCGCTGCGGGTCCTCGTCGTCGACGAAGCCGCCCACGCCTCCCCCTGGGTGACCGCCACCGCGGGCCGGCTGCCGGTCCTGGTCGTGGACCGGCTCGGCCGGGTCCTGCGCGGCGGCCCCGACCGGCCGGGCCGCCCGGTCGCCGTGCCGGGGCCGCAGGCACTCGCGTACACCATGTTCACCTCCGGCTCCACCGGTGTGCCCAAGGGCGTCGGCGTCACGCACGCCGACGTGGCCGCGCTCACCGAGGACTCCGCCTGGCGCGAGGGCGCCGCCGACGCGGTGCTGATGCACTCGGCGTACGTCTTCGACGCCTCCACCTTCGAGATCTGGGCCCCGCTCCTGCACGGCGGCAAGGTCGTCGTCGCACCGGACGGGGTGCTGGAAGCCCGCGCCCTCGGCGATGCCGTCGAGGAACACGGGGTGACCGCGGTCTTCCTGACGACGGCGCTCTTCAACGTGATCGCCGAGACCGCTCCGGAAGCGTTCCGGGGGCTCCGCCTCCTGTGCGCCGGAGGCGAGCTCGCCTCCCCGGACGCCATGCAGCGCGTCGCGGGGGCCACCCCCGGCCTGCGCGTCCTCCACGTCTACGGACCGACCGAGACCACCACCTTCGCCACCCGCCACGACGTGACCGCCGGCCTCCCGGCCGGACCGCCGCCCATCGGCCGCCCGCTGGACGGCATGCGGCTGTACGTGCTCGACGGCTCCCTCGGCCCGGTCGCACCCGGTGTCGTGGGCGAGCTGTACCTCGCCGGGCGGGGAGTCTCCCGGGGCTACACCGGGCAGCCCGCCCTGACCGCCGGCCGCTTCGTCGCGGACCCGTTCGGCCCCGCCGGGAGCCGGATGTACCGCACCGGCGACCTCGTCCGCTGGACCAGGGACGGGCGGATCGCCTACGTCGACCGCGCGGACGGACAGGTGAAACTGCGCGGCTACCGCATCGAACTCGGCGAGATCGAATCCGTTCTGGCCCGCTGCGAGGGGGTCGCCGACTCCTTCGCCGTCGTCCGCGAGGACACCCCCGGCGACCGGCGCCTCGTCGCCTACGTGGTGCCCACCGCCCGTACCCTCCCCGCGCCCGCCGACCTCGCCCGGGAGCTCGGCCGGTCCCTGCCCGCGTACATGGTGCCCTCCGCGTTCGTACTGCTCGGCGCGCTGCCGCTGACCGTCAACGGCAAGGTCGACCGGCGGGCGCTGCCCGCACCCGTCCTCGGGGAGCAGAACCGGAGGACCGGCGGCGGCACGGCCCGCAGCGCCCGCGAGGAGATCCTCCGCGGACTCTTCGCCGACGTGCTCGGGCTCGACGGACTCGACTCCGACGGCGACTTCTTCGCCCTCGGCGGCCACTCCCTGCTCGCCACCCGCCTCGCCGCGCGCATCCGTACCGTGCTCGGCGTGGAGGTCCCCGTCAAGGAGCTCTTCGAGCACTCCACCCCGGCCGCCCTCGCCGCGGCACTGCACGGCGCCGAGCAGGCCAGAAGACCCCTGGAGAGAACCGGGGAACGGCCCGACCCGCTGCCGCTCTCCTTCGCACAGCAACGCCTCTGGTTCCTCGGCCGGCTGGAGGGCCCCAGCGCCACGTACAACGTGCCGCTGGTACTCCGCCTCGACGGCCCGCTCGACACCGGAGCCCTGGAGAACGCCCTCGCGGACGTGGTCGAGCGCCACGAGAGCCTGCGCACCGTCTTCCCCGAGACCGACGGCATCGCCCGGCAGCTGGTGCTCGACGCCACCGGAGCCGACCTCGACCTGACACCCCGCGACACCGACCCCGCCCGCCTCGACGACGTACTCACCGCCGAGGTCACGCACCCCTTCGACGTGAGCACCGAACTCCCCGTGCGGGCACGGCTGATGAGGCTCTCTCCCGAATCCCACGTCCTCGTCCTGGTCCTGCACCACATCGCCGGTGACGGCTGGTCCCTCGCCCCGCTCGCCCGCGACCTGGGCGAGGCGTACCGGGCGCGGATCGGGGGAGAGGAACCGGGCTGGAGCGAACTCGCCGTCCAGTACGCCGATTACACCCTCTGGCAGCGCGCCCTGCTCGGCGAGGAGGACGACCACGCCGGCCAGGCCGCCCGCCAACTCGCCTTCTGGCGCACCGCCCTGGCCGGCGCCCCCGACCTGCTGGAACTGCCCTGCGACCGGCCGCGGCCCGCCGTACCCGCCCACTGCGGCGACGCACACCCCTTCACCGTCGGCCCCGACACCCACCGGGCGCTCGCCGGCCTCGCCCGGGCCCGGGGCAGCAGCCTCTTCATGGTCCTCCAGGCCGCCCTGTCGGTCCTCCTCTCCCGCCACGGCGCCGGCGAGGACATCCCGCTGGGCACCGCGGTCGCCGGCCGCACCGACGAGGCACTCGACGACCTGGTCGGGTTCTTCGTCAACACCCTGGTGCTGCGCACCGACCTGAGCGGCGACCCGACCTTCGGCGAAGTCGTGGACCGGGTACGCGACTTCGACCTGGCCGCCTACGCCCACCAGGACCTGCCCTTCGAGCGGCTGGTGGACGCCCTCAGCCCCGTACGCGCCCAGAACCACCACCCGCTCTTCCAGACCATGCTGGTCCTCCAGAACCAGGGCGACGCCGCGATCGACCTGCCCGGCCTGACGGTGACGGAACAACCCGTGCACACCGGCATCAGCAAGTTCGACCTGACCTTCACCTTCACCGAGACCCACGACGCGTCCGGCCACCCCGCCGGCCTCCGGGGCGTCCTGGAGTTCTCCACCGAACTCTTCGTCCCCGCCACCGCCCACACCCTGGCCGCCCGGCTCACCCGCCTCCTCGACACGCTCGCCGCCGACCCCGGCCGGCGCGTCCACACCGTCGAGGTGCTCGACCCGGACGAGCGGCGGAGCCTGGCCCGCGTCGCCCACGGCCCCACCCGCCCCTCGGCCGCCCGTACCGCCCCCGAGGCGTTCCGCGCGCAGGCCGCCCGTACCCCCGGGGCGATCGCCGTACGCGACGGCGGAGACGGCATCACCTTCGCCGAACTCGACCTGCTCTCGGACGACTTGGCCCATCACCTGCACGACCGGGGGATCGGCCGCGGTGATCTGGTCGCCCTGGCGCTGGAAGGCACCGCCGACCATGTCCTCGCGATGCTGGCGGTCACCAAGGCCGGGGCCGCCTATCTGCCCGTCGACCTGGAGTACCCCGAGGCGCGTATCGCCCACATGCTCGAAGACGCCCGCCCGGCGCTGCTCCTCACCCACGACGCCCCTGACGCCCGCCGCGCCCGCGCCGGGCGCCCCGGCCCCGCCCTGCCCCGCCTCGCCCTCGACGACCGGGCCGCCTGGTCCACCGGGCGCCCCGCGCCGGACGGCGCCGGGCCCGACCCGCGCGACGCGGCGTACGTCATCTACACCTCGGGCTCCACCGGCCGCCCCAAGGGCGTGGTCGTCACCCACGCCTCCCTCACCAACCACATGGCGTGGATGGCGGACCACCTCGGTCTCGGCGGCGAGGACCGGGTCCTCGCCCGCACCTCGCCGAGCTTCGACGCCTCGGTCTGGGAGACCTGGCTGCCACTCCTGCACGGCGGCTCCACCTGCCCCGTGCCGCCCGCCCTCAACCACGACCCCGCCGGGCTGCTGTCCCGGATGCGCGCCGAGGGCGTGACCCTCGCCCAGTTCGTGCCCTCGCACCTCTCCGTCGTCCTCACCGAGACCGGCCCGGACGCGGCGCCCGACACCCTGCGGGCCGTCCTCTGCGGCGGGGAACCACTGCCCCGGGCCCTGGCGTCACGCGTCGGCCGGGAGTGGCGTACCGAGGTGCACAACCTCTACGGGCCGACCGAGGCCACCATCGACGCCACCGCCCACCACCACAGGACCGCCGGAGCGGACGGACCGGCGGGGGAGGGGAGCGTTCCGCTCGGCCACCCGGTCGACAACACCCGCGCCTACGTGCTCGACGCCGGTCTGCGACCGGTGCCCACCGGAGTCACCGGGGAACTCCACCTCGCGGGCGACGGACTCGCCCGCGGCTACCTGGGGCGCCCCGGGCTGACCGCCGCGCGGTTCGTCGCCGACCCGTACGGCCCCGCCGGAAGCCGGATGTACCGCACCGGCGACCTCGTCCGGCGGGACGCCGACGGCCTGCTCACCCACGTCGGGCGCGCCGACGACCAGGTCAAGGTGAACGGATTCCGCATCGAGCCGGGGGAGATCGAGGCCGCCCTCACCGCGCTCGACACCGTCGCCACCGCCTGCGTCCTGGTCCGCGAGGACCGGCCCGGCGAGCGGCGTCTGGTCGCCTACACCGTCCCCGCCCCGCGCGTCGGCGCCGCCCCCGCGGAGCGTGAACTCCGCGCCCGGATCGCCGAGTCGCTGCCGCCGTACATGGTGCCCGCCGTCTTCGTGACCCTGGACGCGCTGCCGCTGCTGCCCAACGGCAAGACCGACCGGCGCGCCCTGCCCGCCCCCGCCCGGCCCGCCGCCGAACGTCCGGGCGGCCGGCCGCGCACCGCGAGGGAAGAGGTGCTCTGCGAGGTGTTCGCCGCCGTCCTGCGCGCACCGGTCGTCCGCACCGACGACGACTTCTTCGCCCTCGGCGGCGACAGCATCCTCTCCATCCAGCTCGTCAGCCGGGTCCGTGAGGCCGGCCTGCGGGTCACCCCCCGTGACGTCTTCGTCCACCGCACCCCGGAGGCCATCGCCGCCGCGTCCACCGCGCTCGACCAGGGCGCCGAGCCCGGCCGGGACACCCCCGCGCCCACCGAGCGGGGGACCGGCACGATGCCGGCGACGCCCATCGTCGCCTGGTTCCTGGAGCGCCCCGGACCGACGGACGGCTACAACCAGTCCGGGGCCCTGCGCACACCCGCGGGGGCGAGTGCCGACACACTGACCGCCGCCCTCCAACTCCTCATCGACCACCACGACATGCTCCGTCTCCGGGTCGGACGCCCCTCCGGAGGCGAGGACGTCCTCGAAGCGCTCCCGGCGGGCTCCGTCCTCGCCCGCGACCGGTTCACCCGGATCGACGTCACGGGTCTCGGCGCCGACGCCGTCCGTGCCGCCGTCACCGAGGCGGGTGAGGAGGCCCGCGCACGGCTCAGCCCCGCGGACGGGAACGTCCTGGAGGCCGTCTGGTGCGACGCCGGACCCGGCGCGCGGGGACGCCTGCTCCTCGTCGTCCACCACCTGGCCGTCGACGCCGTCTCCTGGCGCATCCTCGCCGCCGACCTGGCCACCGCCTGGCGGGCCGTCACCGAAGGCCCCGGAGGGCCTGGAGGCGCTGGTAGTCCCGGAGGGCCCGGGCTCCCCGCGGTCACCACCTCCTACCGGCACTGGGCGCACCTCCTCGCCGCCCAGGCGCACGACCCCGCACGCGAGGCGGAACTCCCGCTCTGGGAAGCGATGTCGGGCACCCCCGACCCGCAGCTGGGGCTCCGCCCGCTCGACCCCGCCCGGGACACCGCGGGCCGCACGCGCACCCTCGTCACCCGGCTGCCCGCCGCTCGCACCGAGCCCCTCCTCACCGCCGTCCCCGCCGCCTTCCACGCCGGGGTGGACGACGTGCTGCTCACCGGTCTGGCCCTCGCCGTGAGCGCCTGGCGCGCCGAACGCGCCTCCGGCGGAGCCGGCCCGGTGGGAACGGGTGTCCTGGTCGACCTGGAGGGCCACGGCCGGGAGCAGATCGACGAGCGCCTCGACCTGTCCCGTACCGTCGGCTGGTTCACCAGCCTCTACCCGGTCCTCCTCGACCCCGGCCCCCTCGACCCCCGTACCCCCGGGCGCTTCGACGCCGCCCTTGCCGAACGCGCCCTCAAACGCGTCAAGGAGCAGCTGCGGACCGTCCCCGACCACGGAGTCGGCCACGGCATGCTCCGCCGGCTCAACGCGACGACCGCCCCCCGGCTGGCCGCCGCACCCGACCCCCAGATCGGCTTCAACTACCTGGGCAGGTACGCGGGTTCGTCCGAAGCGGCCGGAGCCGCCGACTGGGAGGTCCTGCTCGACGGGGGCGGGCCCCGGGCCCAGGACCCCGCGATGCCCGTCCACCACGTGCTCGACATCAACGCCCACACCGAGGACGGCGTGGGCGGCCCGACCCTGGTGACCCGCTGGACCTGGCCCGCCGACCTCCTTCCCGAGGACGCCGTGGAAGCCCTCTCCGACGCGTTCACCCGTGCCCTGGGCGCGCTCGCCGAACACGCCGAACGGCCCGAATCGAGCGGCTGGACGCCCTCCGACCTTCCCCTGGTCTCCCTCGACCAGGCCCAGATCGACCGACTGCAGAACAAGTGGGGTGGACGCAAGTGAACGGGTTCCAGCTGGAGGACGTACTGCCGCTGACGCCGTTGCAGGCAGGCATGCTCTTCCACGCGCTGTACGACTCCCACGCCGTGGACGTCTACACCGCGCAGTTCGTCTTCGACCTCGAAGGCACCCCCGACGTCCCCGCGCTGCGCGCCGCCGCCGGCGCCCTGCTGCGGCGGCACGCCAATCTACGGGTCGGCTTCCTCCATGAGGACCTGCCCGAGCCCGTCCAGGCCGTCGCCGCCCGGGTGCCGGTGCCGCTGGAGGAGGTGGACCTGACCGGCCCCGACGACCCGGCGGCCACCGAGGAGCGCCTCACCGCGTTCCTCGCCGCCGACCGCACCCGGCGCTTCGACCTCGCCACCCCGCCCCTGATGCGCTTCACTCTGCTGCGCACCGCCCCGCGCCACCACCGGCTCGTCATGACGGCCCATCACATCCTGCTCGACGGCTGGTCGATGCCCTTGCTGGTAAGGGAGTTGTTCGAGCTGTACGCGACCGGGGGCGACGACTCCGCGCTGCCCCGGGTCGCCCCGTACCGCACCTACCTCGCATGGCTGGCCCAGCAGGACCGCGCCGAAGCCCTCGACGCCTGGCGCACCGCGCTGGCCGGGATCGAGGCCCCGACCCTGCTCGCCGGGCGCGGTGGTCACGGAGTTCACGGCGCACCCGCCTCCGCGGATCAGCCCTCCGCCGAGCTCCCCGAGACGCTCGTCCTCGACCTGGACGAGGCCACCACCACCCGGCTGCGCGAGACGGCCCGCGCCCATCGGCTCACCCTCAACACCCTGGTCCAGGGCGCCTGGGGGCTGCTGCTCACCCGGCTCACCGGCCGCGCCGACATCGTGTTCGGCACCACCGTCTCCGGCCGTCCGCCGGAGATCCCCGGCGTGGAGTCGATGGTCGGGCTGTTCATCAACACCGTGCCGGTACGGCTGCGGCCGGCCGCCGACGACACCCTGGCCACCCTCCTGACCCGCCTCCAGGAGGAGCAAGGGCGGCTCCTGGGAGCCCAGTTCGTGGGGCTGACCGAGATCCGCGAGGTCACCGGCCTGGACGAACTCTTCGACACCCTCACGGTGTTCGAGAACTATCCGCTGGACGCGGAAGCCCTGCGCACCGCACAGCAGGGGCTGTCCGGCCTCGCCGTGACCGGTTTCAGCGGCACGGACGCCGCGCACTACCCGCTCACCCTCACCATCGCCCCGGGCGACACCCTGCGCATCACCTTCGGCCACCGCGCCGCCGTCCTCGGCCACGACGAGGTGGCCCGCACCGCCGCCCGGATGCGCCGGCTGCTGACCGCGATGGCCCAGGGGCTCGACCTGCGCGCCGACGCCGTGCCCGTCCTCCTGGACGGCGAACGGGAGACGCTGCTGGCGCAGGGGCGGGGTGCCGGACTCCCGCCCGGCGCGACGGGGGCGAGCGTCCCGGAGGCCGTGGCGCGCATCGCCGCCCGGCAGCCGGACGAGGTCGCCGTCACCGGCGCCGGCGAGGAGCTCACGTACGGCGGACTCCTCCGCCTGTCCGGTGAACTGGCCGGGGTGCTCACCGGACTCGGAGCCGGTACGGAGAGGGGCGTCGGCATCCTCGTGGGCCGCTCGACCGCCCAGGTCACGGCCTCCCTCGCGGCCCTGCGCGCGGGTGCCGCCTACGTACCCCTCGACCCGCGCTGGCCCGTCGAGCGCCTCGCCTGCGTCGCGGAGGTGTCCTCCCCGCGCGTCCTCGTCGTCGACGAGACCGCCCGTACGCACCCCTGGGTACGTCAACTCCCGCCCGGCACAACGGTGGTGACCGTGGACCCGGCCGGCCGGGTGCTGCACGGAGCCCCGGACGCCCCCGGCGCGCTCCCCTCCGACGCGCTTCTCTCCGCCGGGGGCGGGGCCCGCCTCGCCTACGTGATGTTCACCTCCGGCTCCACCGGACTGCCCAAGGCCGTCGGCGTCACCCACGCCGACATCACCGCTCTCGCGGCCGACCGGACCTGGGGCGACGGAGTCGCGGACGCCGTCCTCACGCACTCGGCGTACGCCTTCGACGCCTCCACCTTCGAGATCTGGGTGCCCCTCCTGCGCGGGGGCCGCGTCGTCCTCGCCCCCGACGGGGCCCTCCAGCCCGCCGCGATCCGCGACCTGGTGGCCCGGCACGGCGTGACCGCGGCGTTCCTGACGACCGCCCTGTTCAACGTCGTCGCCGAGACCGACCCCGGCGCCCTCGGCCTGCTGCGGCTGGTCGCCGCCGGGGGCGAGGCCGCCGCACCCGGCGTCCTCCAGCGGCTGGCCGCCGCCCACCCCGGCACCGCCGTCCTCAACATCTACGGGCCGACCGAGACCACCACCTTCGCCACCCGGCACCGCGTCCACCCCGGCGACGCGCCCGACGGGGTGCCCCCCATCGGCCGGCCCCTCGACGGCATGCGCGCGCACGTCCTGGACGCCGCCCTGAACCCCGTACCGCCGCGCGCCGAAGGGGAGTTGTACCTCGCGGGGCCCGGCGTCGCGCGCGGATACCTCGGCCGCCCCGGGCTCACCGCCACCCGCTTCGTCGCCGACCCCTTCGCCGGGGACGGAACCCGCATGTACCGCACCGGCGACCTGGTCCGCCGCGACCCGGACGGCACCGTGCACCACCTGGCGCGGACGGACCAGCAGATCAAGCTGCGGGGCCACCGCATCGAACCCGCCGAGATCGAGGCGGTACTCCGCACCGATCCGTCCGTACGCGCCGCCTGCGTCCTGGTCCGCGAGGGCCTGCCCGGCGACCGCACCCTGACCGCCTACGTCGTCCCCGCCCCCGGCCGCACCCCCGACCCGGGCCTGCTGGCCGCGCACGTCGGACGCCATCTGCCCGCCTTCATGGTGCCGGCCGCCATCCAGCCCCTCGACGCGCTCCCGCTCACCCCCAACGGCAAACTTGACCGGCAGGCCCTGCCCGCGCCCGTCCGGCCGACCGCACCGGCCGGACGGCCGCCGCACGGCGCCCACGAGGAGATCCTCGCCGGGCTCTTCGCCGACGTACTGGGCGTGGACCGCGTCGCCGCCGACGACAACTTCTTCTCGCTGGGCGGCCATTCACTGCTCGCCACCCGGCTCGTCGGCCGGGTCCGCACCGCGCTGGAGACCGAGGCGGACATCCGCACCCTCTTCGAGAACCCCACCGTCGCCACGCTCGCCACCGCCCTGGAACACGCCCGCCGCCCCGCCCGCCCCGCCCTCGCCCCGCAAGAACGCCCCGCGACGCTCCCGCTCTCCTACGCCCAGCAGCGCCTGTGGTTCCTCCACCGGCTCGAAGGCCCCTCCGCCACGTACAACATCCCCTTCGCCGTACGCCTCGACGGGCCGCTCGACACCGAGGCCCTGCGCCGGGCACTGCACGACGTCGTCATCCGGCACGCCTCCCTGCGCACGGTCTTCCCGGAGCGCGACGGCGCCCCGTGCCAGCACATCACCGACCCCGGTGACCTGCGGCTCCCGCTCGTCGTTGAGGCAGCCGACGAGGAGAAGCTCGCCGACCGCGTCCGCGCGTGCGCGACCGAGCCGATCGACATCGAACACCGCCTCCCCGTCCGGGCGACCCTGCTGCGCCTCGCCGACGAAGCGCACGTCCTGGTCCTGGTGATCCATCACATCGCGGCCGACGGTTCCTCCCTGGCGCCCTTCGCCAGAGACCTCTCCGCCGCCTACCGCGCACGCCTGCGCGCCGAGGCCCCCGCCTGGACGGAGCTCCGCGTGGACTACGCGGACCACGCCCTCTGGCAGCGCCGCCTGCTCGATGGTGGGAGCGGCGGTCCGGACGAACTGGTGAACCGTCAGCTCACCTACTGGAAAACCGCGTTGGCGGGTCTGCCGGAGGCCGTCGAGCTGCCCTGGGACCGTCCGCGCCCGCCCGTCTCCCGGCACACCGGCGCCACCCACGCCTTCGCTCTCGACCCCGCCACCGCCCGGCGGGTCGGCGAACTCGCCCGCGCCACCGGCAGCACCGTCTTCATGGTGCTCCAGGCGGCCCTCTCCCTCGTGCTCTCACGCCACGGAGCCGGGGACGACGTCCCGCTCGGCACCGCGGTCGCCGGCCGCACCGACGAGGCGGCCGACGACCTCGTCGGCTTCTTCGTCAACACCCTCGTGCTGCGCACGGACCTCTCCGGCGACCCGACCTTCCTCGAACTCCTCAGCCGGGTCAAGGAGTTCGACCTCTCCGCGTACGCGCACCAGGACGTGCCCTTCGAGCGGCTGGTCGAACTCCTCAACCCCGCCCGCTCGCAGAACCACCACCCGCTCTTCCAGACCATGCTCGTCCTCCAGAACCACACCCCGGCCGCCCCCGTGGACCTGCCCGGCCTCACCGTCACGCCCGTGCCCGTCGACACGGCCGTGAGCAAGTTCGACCTCTCCTTCACCTTCACCGAGACCCGCGACGCCGGCGGGACGCCCGACGGCATGGCGGCCACCGTCGACTACGCGACCGAACTCTTCGACGCGGTGACCGTGCACGGCCTCGCCGAACGGCTGGTCCTGCTGCTCGACGCCGTCACCGCCGACCCGGACCGCCCGCTCACCACGTACGAGGTGCTCACCGCCCCCGAACGCGCCCGTCTCACCGCCTGGGGCACCGGCCCCGCGGACGACCTGCCCGGCTCCACCGTCGTCTCGCTCTACGAGGAGTGGGCCCGGCGCACTCCGCACGCGCCCGCCGTCCGCGACGCCCGCACCACCCTCACGTACGCCGCCCTCGACGCCCGCGCCGATGCCCTCGCCCGTCAGCTCACCGCCCTCGGCATCGGCCCCGAGGACCGGGTGGCGGTCGCCCTGCCCCGCACCCACGCCCTCCTCGTCGGCCTCCTCGGCGTCCTCAAGGCGGGGGCGGCGTACGTACCGCTCGACCCCGACTACCCGGCCGACCGCCTCTCCTACATGCTCGAAGACGCCGGCCCGCGCCTGCTCCTGACCACCCCCGACCTCCACCGCCGGCTCCCCGCGACCCCGGTGCCCCACCTGCACGCCACGGACCCCGGCAACCCCGACGGCCCCGGCGACGGTGCCGCCCCGGCCCGCCGCCCGCTCCCGGAGCACCCCGCGTACGTCATCTACACCTCCGGCTCCACCGGCCGGCCCAAGGGCGTCGTGGTCACCCACCGGGGCGCCGGAGCCATGGCCAGGGCCCAGCGGGAACGGCTGCGCGTCACCCCGGACAGCCGGGTGCTGCACATGGCGTCCGTCAGCTTCGACGCCGCGTTCTGGGAACTCTGCATGGCGCTGCTCTCCGGGGCCTGCCTGGAGATCGACGAACGTGACGCCCTGCTGCCCGGTCCCGCCCTCGCCGCCACCGTCCGCGAACGCGGCGCCACCCACCTCACGCTGCCGCCCGCCGCGCTCGCGGTGATGCCGGCCGGCTCGCTGCCCACCGGAACCACCCTGGTCCTCGCGGGCGAGGCGTGCACCCCGGCCCTGGTGCGCGACTGGGCGGCCGGCCGCTTCCTCGTCAACGCCTACGGCCCCACCGAGACCACCGTCTGCGCGACCATGAGCGCCGCCCAGCACCCGGAAGGACCGCTCGCCCCCGACCGCACGGTGCCCATCGGCGTCCCCGTCGACGGCACCCGGGTCCACGTCCTGGACGACCGGCTCGCCCCCGTCCCGCCCGGCGTCGTCGGCGAACTGTACGTCTCCGGGGCGGGAGTCGCCCGCGGCTACCACGACCGGCCCGGTCTCACCGCGACCCGCTTCGTGGCCGACCCGGCCGACCCCACGGGGGGCCGGATGTACCGCACCGGCGACCTGGTCCGGTGGACCACCGGCGGCGGACCGGGCGGCGGACACGGCGAACTCGTCTACGTCTCCCGCGTGGACGACCAGGTCAAGCTCCGCGGCTTCCGCATCGAACTCGGCGAGATCGAGGCCGTGCTCACCGCCCTGCCCGGCGTGGCGGCGGCCTGCGCCGTCGTCCGCGAGGACCGGCCCGGCGACCGTCGCCTCGTCGCGTACACCGTCCCGGCCGACGGCACTGCCGGACCCGACGCGTCCGAGCTGCGCGCCCACCTCGCCGCCGCCCTGCCCGGCCACATGGTCCCCGCCGCCTTCGTACGCCTCGACGCGCTGCCGCTGACCCCCAACGGCAAGACCGACCGGCGGGCCCTGCCCGCACCCGACCGGGCCGCGCCGGCCGGCGGCCGCGCCCCGCGCACGGACCGCGAACGGGCCCTGTGCGAGGCGTTCGCGGAGACCCTCGGCATCGACGAGGTCGGCGTCACCGACGACTTCTTCGCCCTCGGCGGCCACTCCCTGCTCGCGGTGACCCTCGCCCAGCGGATCGAGGAGCGCTGCGGCCGGCGCCCCTCCCTGCGCGCCCTGTTCGCGGCACCCACGGTCGAAGGGGTGGACCGCCTCCTGGCGAGCGCGGCCGGAGAGCAGAGCCCGTCGGAGACCACCGCCGGGCCGGACCTCGCCGCCGAGGTCCGCCTCGCCCCGGACATCACCGGCGCCGGCCGGAACGCCCCGCTGCCCGCGCCCGCCCGACGCCCCGCCCGGCCGTCCGCCCGCCCCCTGCTGACCGGCGCCTCCGGGTTCCTCGGCGCCTACCTCCTGCGCGACCTCATCGAGACCACCGGCGGCCCGGTCGACTGCCTGGTAAGGGCCGAGGACGCACCCCGCGCCGCCGACCGGCTGCGCACCAACCTGGAGCGCTACGGGCTCTGGCAGCCCAGGTACGCCGAGCTGATCCACCCCGTCCCCGGCGACCTCGCCGCCCCCGGCCTCGGCCTGTCGCCCGAGGACCGGACCGCCCTGGTCCGCCGCCTCGGCCCCCTCCTGCACAACGGCGCGCACGTCAACTTCGCCGCCCCGTACGAAGACCTGCGCGCGGCCAACGTCACGGGGACGGAGGAGCTGCTGCGCCTGCTCGCCGACTCGGCGTCACCGGGGATGCACTACGTCTCGACCACCGGCGTCCACGCCCCCGCCTCCGCCCCCGTCACCCTCACGGAGACGAGCCCGACCGGCCCGGCCGCCGCACTGCCGGACGGCTACGCGCGGAGCAAATGGGTCGCCGAGGGGCTCGTCGGCCTCGCCCGGGAGCGCGGACTGCCGGTGACCGTCCACCGCCCCGGGCGCATCAGCGGCGACACCGCGACCGGCGCCTGCCAGGACCGGGACCTGCTGTGGCAGCTGATCAAGGGATGCCTGCAGGCGGAGGCGGTGCCGGACCTGCCGCACGGCTCGACCGACTGGGTGCCCGTGGACCACGTCAGCGCGGCGGTGGTGGCGCTCGTCCTCGCGAAGGGGCCGGCCGGCGGGACGTACCACCACACCAACCCGGACGCGCCAGGCCTGGAACGGGTTTTCGAGACGGCCGTCCGCCTCGGCCACGAGGTGCGTACCCTCCCCGCCGAGGAGTGGCAGGCCCGCGTCGCGGCCCAGCCGGACAACGCGGCCCAGCTGTTCCTCGGCGACGGGGAGCGGGCGGGCGGCGGGGCGACGGACCACCGCCGCTTCGACTCCGGCCGCACCGCCGAGGCGGTGGCCGCCCTCGGCGTCCGCCTGCCGCCGCTCACCGACGAGGTGGTGACCCGCTACCTGACGTACTTCCGGGGAACGAGGTTCCTGCCGGCCCCCCGGGGAGTGCCGGCGGCGTCCTGACACGCGGTGGAGGGCCGGGGGGAGGCGGGGCGGTTTCCCGCGGACGCCGCTCCCCGGCCCTCGGCCGGTCAGCCGTTGGCGATGCGCACCACTCCGGTGATCGTCCCCTGATAGACCACGCCACCCGGGGCGATGGAACCCACCATCTGGAGGGAGTCGAAGAGCGAACCGGTGCCGACGGACTTGGTGCGGACCGTCTTGCCGGTCGCCGGGTCGATCTCCGCGTAGGCGAAGTTGTCCAGGATGGACGTGCTGTTGGTACCCGGGATGAGCGGGCTGCGCACGATGGTGTGGAGGAGACCGTCGGCCGTGGAGAGCCGGGGCACGGCCGAGGAGCGGATGCTGGTGTCCCACTTCAGGTCGCAGCCGGAACCGTCCGCCCGCACGTCGACCCGGCTGAAGCCGCCCGTGAAGTCGGCGGAGGCGGGGACGCTGGTGCCGGCGTTCTCCGGCAGCGCCGGGTAGGGGTAGCCGTAGGTGCTGGCGACGAAGACCGAATTGCCCACCGCCACGGGGGAGTTCTCGCTTCCGCTGCCGGACTTCAGCACCGGGACCGAGCAGACCTGGGCACCGGTGTCGGTCCGGTACACGAGGAGGTTCTCGGTGGGCGAGGCGTTGTCCACGATGGTGACGTAGTCGGTGCCGGTGTTCGGGCCGAAGAACGTCGGGGTCGAACCGGTGCCCCAGCTCAGCTGGCCGGGCTTGCGGGCGGGCCCGCGGTCGTAGGGCTGCCGCCAGGTGACGGTGGGCGTGCCGTCCGCGGCCGCGTTCAGCAGGTACGTGGCGTGGCTGGTGGCGACCGAAGTGCCCTCCGGCGCCGTCGAGATCGAGTTGTCGACGCGCTCCCCGGCGGGCAGGGCCAGCGAGCGGACGGTGCCGGTGCGGTCGTCCGCCGTACCGACCACGCCACGGCCGGTGGCGAACCACACCCGGCCCTGCCAGTCCGGCGAAACCCCGGTGACGGCGTCGCCCTCCGGGACGGCCCCGGCCAGCGAGAGCGAACTCGCCACGTACAGCTCCCAGTTGCCCGAAGCGTTACGGCGGTGGCCGATGCGGAGCAGGGTGCGGTTCCCGTCGACCGCGACGAGCCGGTCCTGGTCGTCGAGGTAGGCGTACACCCCGCCCAGCAGCGAGCCCTTGGCGATGGTGAGCGTCGTCAGCGACTCGCCGGACGCGGGGTCGAGCAGATGCACGGTGGGCACCTGGCCGAAGATCGGTGTGCACAGGGCGACCGGGTAGCCGTCGGAGCCGACCAGGATCGTGGGGCAGGCGGACTGGAGGGCGACCCGCTTCGAGGTCAGCGAACCCGCCCCCGGTCCCGGGAGCGGCGTGGCGTCGGACGATCCGGTGTCGCCGTGCATGGTCGCGGTGCCCTGGGGGCCGCTGTACGGATTGTGCGGCGGCAACGGGCCGAAGGCCGTCGCGGCCTGGGCCGGGAACGCGGCCGCCAGGGTGAAGAGGGCGGCGGCGCCCAGCACGGCGGCACGGGGGAACAGGGACGGACGGGGCACGGGGATTCCATTCGGGAGAGGAGGAAGAGGACGGCGAAGGGCGGCCGGCTCCGGCGGAGGACGGCAAGGGACAACGGGCATCCGTGGGTGACAGGCGAACAGTGACCGGCGGACATCGACGGACGGTCAGTGACCGGCGTTCAGACGGCGAGGAGGGCAGAGCCGGGCCGCCCGCGGAGTCTCGTGCGACGGAGCGGGGCGGTGGCCGTCACTGCCAGGAGGCCGACGGGCCGGGGCCGTTGCGCGGCGGGCCGCCGGGGAAAGGGCCCGGGGCGGAGTGAGCGCCGTGGGACGGCGGAAGTCCCCGCCGCGACCGGACCGGTGGGCTCAGCGACAGAGTGCGCTGGACTGCCTGCACTGGTCCACGTGGCGACGGGCCACGAGCAGGGCGGGCGTGTACCCGAGTTCCCCGAGGGTTGTCATGGGCATGGACCCTGGCAGTCCGTGCCCACGGGGGCAATGGGCGGTCCACATGGTGGACGGGCAGGGTGGCTCCTGTCATGCCGATGCCCGGCAGGGGCGGGCCCCTGCCGGGCATCGGGTCGGACCGGTCGGACCGGTCAGACGACGGTGCAGGCCGTGCCGCTGAGGTCGAAGGCGGTCGGCGCGGTGTTCGTGGCCCCACGGGTGCCGAGGAAGCCGAGGGTGACCGACGAGCCGGTGGCGATCGCGGAGGTGTACGAGGCCGGGACCACGCTCACCGCGCTTCCGCTCTGGGTGGGCGTACCGCCCCACATGCTGCTGACGGTCTGGCCGTTGGCGAAGGAGAAGCCGAGCTTCCAGCCGCTGATGGCGGCGGTGCCGGTGTTGCGGAGGGTGATCTCACCCTGGAATCCGCTCTGCCAGTCACCGACCACGCGGTACGCGACGGAGCAGGCGGCCCCGGAGGAGCCGCCGCCCGTGGCGGTGGTGAGGCTCACCGCGGCGGAGCGGGCCGAACGGTTCCCGGCCGCGTCGCGCGCGTAGACGGCGAAGGAGTAAGCGGTGCCGGACGTGAGGGAGTTGACCGTCACACCGGTGGTGGTGGAGGAGGCGACCGCCGTCTCCGTGGTGCCGCTGACGCGCACGATGTCGTAGCTCTTCACGCCGACGTTGTCCGTCGAGGCGGCCCAGTTGAGGGTGGCGGAGGTGGACGTCACCGCCGAGGCGGTCGGGGTGCCGGGAGCGGTCGGGGCCTGGGTGTCGGCCGTCGCCCCGCCGAAGACGGTGGCCTCCTTCGAGGTCTGCGCGATGCCGTTGACGCCGTGGAAGATGCGCTCGCCCCAGGAGCTGAGCCGGGTCGGGTCGAAGTCGATGACCAGGTCCAGGATCGGGTCCGTGTTGCCGCTCCAGGACCAGGCCAGGTAACCGAGCTTCAGCTGCTCGGCGGTGGCCATCATGGTGTCCTCGTCCGGGTCGCCGTACTGGTCCGCCGGTCCTCCGAACTCACCGATGAGGATGGGCAGTCCGGCATCCACGAAGGCGTGCAGGTAGTCGGTGACGGCCTGCGCGGTGTTGTAGACGCTGTACATGTGGATCGAGAAGATCAGATTGCCGGTGGTGTCGGCGTTGTACACCGACTGGGCGTTGGCGCGCATGACGCCCTGCCAGTCCTGGCCCCAGTTGGGGGCGTCCACCATGATCGTGTGCTGGAAGCCCGCGGTCCTCAGCTTCTGGACGGCGCTGATGGTCGGCGCGGTCCAGCCGGAGGGATTGGTGTTGCCCCAGGGCTCGTTGCCGATGTTGATGATGATGTAGCTCTCTTCACCGGCCAGCACGTCCTTCAGGCTGATCCAGTAGTCGGCCGCGTGGTCGAGGGTGCCCGCCGCGGAGTCCTCGCCGTAACCGGTGGTGTCGTGCACCTCCAGTACGCAGATGAGCCGGTTGGCCTTGCACTGGGCGACGATCCCGGCGACCTCGGTGGGGCTGTTCTTCGTCCACCGGTAGCCGTCGGAGAGCACGACGCGCACCGTGTTGGCACCCGTCGCCTTGATGTCCGCCAACGACTGGGTCTCACCCGGGTACCAGGTGTGCGCGTGGTTGACCCCGCGCATCACGAAGTCGTTGCCGTTGCCTTCCAGGAGGCGGCCGTTGCTGATGTGGAGCCCGGTGGTGGCCTCCGCCGACCGGGTCTGCGCCAGGGCCGTCGCCGGGGCCAGGGCGCCGACGAGGACGATCCCGAGGAGAGCGGTCAGAACTCTCCTGAGGAGGGTGGTGGGGTGGGTTCGTGCCGTGCTTCTCGCTGTTCTCACTGCGGCTCCAGAGGGTGGACGCGTCGAGCATCGGGCGATATGGGAGCGCTCCCACAAATGGGAGCGCTCCCATGAAGCCATCCTGTCGGGGTCACGTCAAGACATCGCGCAGAGCCGAGGTGATCAGGGGGGCGATCCGGCTCACCGGGCCGGCGCGACCGGCAGCGCCGAGCCGGTGACGATCGCCTCCGGCGCCGGGTGCGAAGGCTCCGGCACGCCCGCACCGGGCCGTTCCAGCCCGACCAGCAGTGAACGGACGGCCTCCACCGCGTGCATGACCATCGCGGGATCCGCGCCCAGCCGGGCGTGCGCGCTCATCCGGATCGCAGGTGCCTGCGGGAGGCCCGTGTACTCGACCAAGCCCTCCGGGGCCCGGCCCGCCGTAGCCAGCAGGGCCACCCCGAGCCCGGCGCGCGCGGCATCCAGCACCCCGGCCAGGTAGCCGGCGTCGCAGACGACCGAGGCGGCCACGCCGTGCGTGGACAGAACGTCGAGTGCTCTGCGGCGGATGGCGCACGGCGCCGCCACCGCCACCAGGGGGAGGGGCGCCGGGGCCGGCGGCGGCGACCAGCCCGGCGCGGCGTACCAGGTCAGGGGCATGCCGCCGACCTGCATGCCCTCGGTGGAGGCCGCCTCGGTCACGTACACCGCCAGGTCCACCGACCTGCGGTCGACGGCCTCCACGAGCCGGGCGGAGCGATCGATGCGGAACCGGACCCGGCAGTGCGGGAGCGTTCCGTGGACGGCCTCGGTGATCCTGGGGAGGATCTGGTCCGCCCCGTGTTCGGTGGAGCCGATGACGATGGTGGCGGGCTCGGAGCCGAGCAGTCTGCGTGCGGCCTCGTCGTGCACGCCGAGTATCCGGCGCGCCTCTTCGAGGAGAAGATTGCCGGCGTCGGTGAACCTCGTTGCCCGGCCCGATCGTTCGACCACCGGCCTGCCCAACGCGCGCTCCAGGCGCCGGACATGCTGACTCACCGCTGACTGGCTGAGTGTCAGGGCCTCTGCCGCCCGGTGGAATCCGCCCCGGTCCGCGACAGCAACGAGACTGCGTAGAGCGACAATGTCGAAGACTGGTCCCATGGGCGCACGCTAGCATCAGCCAATAAGCATTCGCGATCGCTTGTGATCGTTCCTGCTTGTTGAACGTACGCGGCGGGTTCCGCCATCCTGGCCGCATGTCGCACACCACGGCCGGACCGTGAACACATCCACCCAGACCGTCGAACAGGCTTCGGCGGGAGCCCGGTTACTCGGCCTGCTCGCCCGGGACCTGCCCCCCGACCGGCTCACCACCGACCCCCTCCGCACGGCCCCGTACGCCACGGACCGCTCGGGAGCCCCCGCAGGCGGCGAACCGCTCGCCGTCGTGCACGCCCTGCGCACCGACGACGTGTCCACCGTGCTGCGCCACGCGGACGTCCTGCGGGTCCCGGTCGTGCCGCGCGGAGCGGGTACCGGACTCTCCGGAGGGGCGACGGCCGGCGAGGGCAGCCTGGTACTCGACCTGTCCCGGATGAACCGGATCGTCGAACTCTCCCCGGACGACCAACTCGCCGTCGTGGAACCGGGCGTCATCACCGCCGACCTCGACCGGGCCGCCGCCTCCCACGGACTGCGCTACGCCCCCGACCCGGCGAGCGCCGCCCTCTCCACGATCGGCGGGAACATCGCCACCAACGCCGGCGGACTGCGCTGCGCCAAGTACGGCGTCACCCGGGACAGCGTCCTGGGCCTGGAAGCCGTACTCGCGGACGGAACCGTCCTACGGACCGGCCGGCGTACCGTGAAGGGGGTCGCCGGATACGACCTGACGGCTCTGCTGACCGGGTCCGAGGGCACGCTCGCCGTCATCACCGGAGCCACTGTGCGGCTGCGGCCCGTGCCCGTCGCCACCGCCACCCTGGCGGCCTGGTTCGACACCTTCGCCGACGCGGCCGACGCGGCGACCGCGATCACGGCGGCCGGAATCGAGCCCGCGATGGCCGAACTGCTGGACGGCCCGGTGCTCGGCGCGATCGACGCGGCCGAGGGCACCTCACTGCGGGTACGGGGCGCGGCCCTGCTCATCGTCCAGTGCGACGGTGCCGGGGCGCGGGCCGAGGCCGAGAGGGTCGTGACCGTCCTGGAGAAGCGCGCCGCCTCGCTCACCGTCGCCGACGACGACGCCGGGGCCGACGCCCTGCTGGCGGCCCGCCGGCTCGCCCTGCCCTCCCTCGAACGCCTCGGACGCCCGCTGATCGAGGACATCGCCGTCCCCCGCTCCCGTCTCGCCGAGGCGGTACGGGGCATCGCGGAGATATCCGACCGGCGCGGTGTGCCCGTCTTCACCCTGGCCCACGCGGCCGACGGCAACCTGCACCCCATCGTCGTGGTCGACGCGGCCCTGTCCGAACTGCCCGAGGCGGCATGGGAAGCGGCGGGCGACATCTTCGCCCTCGCCCTGAGGCTCGGTGGCACACTCACCGGCGAACACGGTGTCGGCACCCTCAAACGCCAGTGGATCGCCGAGGAGTTGGGAGCCGACAACCACGCGCTGCAACGGCGCGTGAAGGCCGCCTTCGACCCGCACGGAATCCTGAATCCGGGAAAGGCCGTCTGAGCGTGAAGGGGGCGACGGAGGCGGCGCGCCGGGACGCCGCCTCCCGCCGAGCGTCCGGGCGGCTCGGGACCGGCGTCCGAAGCGGCTTGACCTTGACACGGTGACAAGGTCTTCACTGCGGTCCGAGGAGGTGGTCCCGATGACCACGACAACACCGGCCACGGACGCGGCACGAGCACTCCGGGCGCTGGAGGACAGCAGCCCGACCGTACGGCTGCGGGCCGCCCTGGCCGTCGGCACGACGCCCGACCCGCGCTTCGTCGGCAAGCTCGTCGAGCGCTGCGCGGTCGAACCCGAGTTCTTCGTCCGCGACATGCTGACCTGGGCCCTCGTCCGCCACCCGGTGGACCTGACACTCCCCGAGCTGCTCCGCGAAGTCCGCTCCGAGCGGGCGCAGGCGCGCAGCCAGGCGCTGCACACGCTGTCCAAGATCGGGGACCGGCGGGCGTGGCCGGAGATCACACCGGCCCTGTTGTCGGACCCCGACGACGAGGTGGCGCGAAGCGCCTGGCGGGCCGCGGTCGTGCTCGTACCGGAAGGCGAACAGCCCTCCCTGGCCGCGGTGCTGGTGACGCAGCTCGGACGCGGTGAGCGACAGACACAGCTGAGTCTCAGCCAGGCGCTGGTCGCACTGGGCGAGGCGATCGTGTCCGCCCTGGACGCCGCGACGGGGGACCCCGACCCGCGCGTACGCACCCACGCGCTCGCCACCACGGCCCTGTTGCGCGACCCGGACGCCGGATTCGAGCCCGCGATCGAGGAGGCCAAGCGCGTCGCGGCCCTCACCGGAGCCCCCGGGGCGGACGATGAGAACCGTGCTGATCGGTGAGGTGTCGAAAAGGTCCGGGGTCAGTTCCCGCATGCTCCGGCACTACGAGTCACTCGGCCTGGTACGGCCCTCGGGCCGTACGGGCTCCGGCTACCGGGAGTACTCCGCACAGGACATCCGGCGGATCTTCCACATCGAGAGCCTGAGGTCGCTGGGGCTGTCGCTGCGGGAGATCGGGCGCGCCCTCGACGATCCCGGGTTCACGCCCTCGGAGCTCGTGGACGACCTCGTCCGCCGGACCGGCGAGCGCATCGCGGCCGAGACCGAGCTGCTCACCCGGCTGCGCCGGATCGACGCCGCGGACCCCGCGGACTGGGAGGGCGTCCTTCAGGTCGTCGCGCTCCTCCAGGCGCTGGGGTCGCCGAGCGCCGACGCGCGCCAGCGCGCCGCGCTCTCCTCGGCCGACCGGGCTCCCGTGCCGGTGGAGGCCCTGGTCGAGGCGGTCCTGGACGAGGCGGACCCGAACGTCGCGGGCGCCCTGCGCTGGGCGCTGGCCCAGTCGGGCGCGGGTGGCCCGGCGTTGCTGGCGAAGGGCCTCGGCTCACCGGTGGCGGCGGTACGGAAGCGTGCCGTGCAGTCCCTCGCCGAGATGCCCGGTGAGGAGGCGACCGCCCGCCTGCGGGAGGCCCTCGCACACCCCGACGAGGTGGTGCGCCGGTACGCGGCACCGGAGCTCGGGACACGAGGAGTGGCGGAAGTGATCCCGACGCTCCTCGACATGATCGTGGAGGGCGGCAACGACACCGACGCGGCCGACGCGCTGAGCGAGCTGGCGGGCGACCCCGCGACCGCCGACCGGATCGCGACGGGACTCGTCGACCGCCTCGACCGTGACACCACGGGCGCACCCGCACGCGGACGGCTGACCCAAGCACTGGCGGGCATCCCCGGGGCGGCGGCGTCACGCGCCCTCGTGGAGCTCTCGCACGACGAGGACGACGCCGTCCGGCTGACCGCCGTTTACCTCCTCCGGCTGCGGGGCTGAGCGCACCGGCCTTCGCCGGGTCACGGAGCGGGACGACCTGGACGTCTCCGCCGGATCATGCTCGGGCGGCGTCCCACTCCGCTCGCAGCCGGTCGAGGTGCGACTCGGGGCCCCGAGTGCCCGGCACGATCCGCCCGGCGGCCTGGTCCCACTCCGCAGCGGGCCCAGGCCGTGTTGTGAACGTAGCGCCCATTCACGGCGCGGTGAACAGGGCCGGGAAACGGGGCCCGAGCCACGGCTTGCGCCCCCGGGCGAACACCTGTCCCAGGGCCATGGCCCGCCACGGATCGCGGCGCCCCAGCGCGATGAGGAGGAAGGCGACGGGGTCGATGAGGATGCTGCAGTCCGCCCGTTCCGGTGGCCCGGCCGTGACGGTCACCGCGCTGTCGGCCAGGGTGACCCCGAACACCGGCCCACCACCGCGCAGCCGTACGGAGTACCGGGCCGAGAAGCGGGCGGTGGCGGCCGGGTCGGCGACACGCGGCATGACGTCGAGCATGAACGGCATGCACAGGCCCACGCGGGCGCCGTCGACCATGTGCGGGCGGCGCAGCGCGCGGGCGAGGTCGTAACCGTGGCCCAGCATGTGCGTCAGCAGATAGGACCCGAGTACGGCCCGGTTCATGGGGCCCAGCGGCGTGACCAGCGCCGGGCCGTCGCCCCCGTCGGCCGAGGCCGCCCCGGCCGCGACCCGGTCCACGGCGGCCAGGAACGCCTCGGCCTGCTCCGTGATCATCGCCGCCAGCGGCTCCGCCCCACGTTCCCCGAAGGCGGCGAGGGACCGCGCGTTGGCCGGGGCCAGACTCTGCGGTGTACCGTCCCCGTACGGGCGTTCGCGACCGGCCGCCAGGTCCGCCATCAGTTCGTTGGCCAGCGCCAGATGGGCCGCCGCCTCGCCGACCGTCCACTCGGAACCGGGCACCGAGGCCGAGGTGTCGGGTGCGTCGCGCAGCAGCGCGGCGATCTCACCGGCGGTCTCCCGTATCGCCTGCCGGAGTGCCTCGGGCAAGGGCCCGTTCCCGTCCTGCCGCACCGTCGGTCGCACGCCGCCCGCTTTCGTCCCGCCCATCGCGTCCGTCGCGTGGGGTGCGGGGAACCCAACCAGACCCGGGGACGCGGGACAAGCCTCCCCACGTATCCGCCTGCCGTGGAAAACGGGTTCGGCCGCCCGAGCGGTACGCCGTACGCTTCCATGACGGACAAGCGCACCGAGGGGCCGACGCGACAGGGGGCCGGGGCATGGGCGGGAACGACGGCATCGGCCCCGGGGTATCGCCACTGCCGCCGGGCTACGTCTTCCGGCCGTACCGCGGTTCCGAGGACCACGGTGCGATGGCCGCCGTACGGCTGGGCTGCGTGGCGCGGGACCGGGTGGACGCCCGCTCGGTCGTGGAAGGAATCCCGACGGCGGCCGAACTCGCCGCATCCTGCGCGGAACTGGACGACCCGCAGCGGAACCAGCTTCTGGTGGAGCACGGCGGGAGCGTCGTCGGGTACGCGACGATCAGGTGGTGGCAGGAGCGGGACGGGACATGGCTGTACCTGCACCGCGGCCATCTGCTTCCCGACCATCGGGGTCGTGGGGTCGGCTCGGCCATGATCGACCGGGCGGAAGCCCGGATCCGCCGGCTCGTGCGGCAGCACGGAACCGCGCCCAGGGCCGTGTTCGGCGCGAACGCCACGGCCTCGGAGCAGGACGCGACGGCGCTCCTGCTCGGAGCCGGATACCTGCGTGTGTTCAGCCTGGTGGAGCTGGAACTGACCGACCTGGGCCAACTCCCCGACAGCGGCCCGTTGCCGGCCGGCATCCGTATCGGTGCCGTCGCCCGGAGCGACTACCGCGAGGCGTGGAAAACGGTCGTCGACTCGTACGCGGACGCCGCCTTCACCGAGAACTGGACCTTCGAGAGGTTCCTCGCCACCGCCGCCCCGGCCTGCTGGCGGGCCGCCCGGGACGGTGAGCGGGTCGCAGGGGTCGCCCTGTGCTCCCTCCGCCGCCACGACCCCACCATGGGCGAGGTCGAGGAGCTGAGCGTCCGCGCGGAGTCGAGGCGATCGGGCCTCGGGCGGGCCCTGTTGCTCGACGGACTGCGGTGCCTTCGCGAACACGGCGCGGCAAGCGCCCGGTTGTACACCGGGACCGCCAACCCGTACCGCTCCTACGACCTTTACGAGAGCGTGGGATTCCGGCGCCTGAACGAGTACGTCCGCTACCGCAAGGCGGTCGCCGACTGAGCGCCCCACGGGGGAAGGGCATCTCCAGAGCCGGGCACGGGCGGCCCTGGCTCTCCTCGCTCTCCTCGCCTCCCACCACGAGGGAGTGGAATCCACCGGCGGCCGGTCCTCCCGTGAGCCCGATCGCCTCCGAGTGACACGCAGGCCGCGGGTGCCGGGCCTGTCGAACAATCGGGTAGCGCCACGGAACACCGGCACGGACCCGGAACCGCAGGCCATTGATCAGCTTCGCCGGGGCCGGACGGAGGCCCCATGCCGTCGTGCCTCTCGGCAACATCAGCTCCAGCGCCGCCCATCGCTCGTTCGTGAGATCTCCCCGACCCATGAACCGGGATCATTGCAGCTCAAGATCAACTCGCGTTCTTGGAAACACCTAGGGGCCCCGGAAATAGGGGTTGGCCCCCATCGGGCGGCGGTGACACGGTGGACCGCATCCCAGGAGCAGCCCGCCCCGCACCGGACCCGACGTTCCGGTGCGGGACGGAGCCGTCCCGCACCCGCCCGTGTGGCCGCGCGCACGTACGAACCGGCGCGCGCGAACGCGCACTTCGCAGGAGGTCCCATGACCGACCGCCGTACCGTCCTCATCACCGGCACATCATCCGGCATCGGCCTGGCCACCGCGGTCGCCGCGGCCACGGCCGGCTGGAACGTCGTCGCGACCCTCCGCGACACCGGCAGGGCCGACGCCCTGCGCGCCGCCGTGGAGGCGGCCGGTGTCGCCGAGCGGGTCCGGGTCGCGCGTCTCGACGTGACGGACCCGGCCTCCGTCGCCGAAGCGGTCGCCGGGACGGTCGCCGCGTACGGGCGGCTCGACGCAGTGATCAACAACGCCGGGGTGGGGCAGCTCGGCACCGTCGAACAGATCGGTGTCGCGCCGTTCCGTTCCGTCATGGAGACGAACTTCTTCGGTGTCGTCGAGGTGACGCTCGCGGCGCTCCCGCATCTGCGCGAGAACCGCGGCAAGGTCATCGCCGTCAGCAGTCTCGGTGGCGTGATCGGCCAGCCCTTCAACGAGGCCTACTGCGCGGCGAAGTTCGCCGTCGAAGGCTTCCTGGAGTCGCTCGCACCGGTCGCCGCGAGCACCGGCGTCCAGGTGTCCGTGGTCGAACCGGGCCCGGTGGCAAGTGAGTTCGTGGCCTCCCTCGGTCCGTCCGTGCCTGGCCTCATCGAGGCTGCGGGGCCGTACGAGGCCGCGTTCAAGGCGTACTTCGGGACCACGGAGGGCCTCTTCGACCAGGCGCAGAGCTCGGCCGAAGCGGCGGCCTCCGTGGTGGACGTACTCACCGCCGAGAGGCCCGCGTTCCGGGTGCAGACCTCCGGCCTCGCCCGGGACCTCGCCGGGATCAAGCTGGCCGATGTCGACGGCTCCGCCGTCCAGGCGTTCACCACCCCCTGGCTCTCCTGACTCCCTCCGTCACGGAAGCGCCACCACCTGGGCCGCGTGCGCCAGTCCGGCGCCGAAGCCCACCAGCAGCGCCAGCCCGCCCCGGGGCACCGCGCCCCGGGCGAGCAACTCCTCCATGGCGAGCGGAATGGACGCCGCGGAGGTGTTGCCCGCGTGCACGATGTCCCGGGCGACCACCACATGGGGCGGTAGCCGCAGCGCGGCGGCCGCCCCGTCGATGATCCGCAGGTTCGCCTGGTGCGGTACGAACGCGGCCAGGTCGCCCGCGGTGAGACCGGCCGCGTCGAGCGCGGCCTGCGCCGTCTTCGGTACGGTCGCGACCGCCCATCGGAAGACGGCGGGACCGTCCATCCGCAGGGTGGGCGGTACGGCGGCCGCCGCCGTACCGACCGCCGGCCACGGCGAGGAGTGGGCGATGGCCTCCTGGCGCCCGCCCTCGGAACCCCAGACCACCGGCCCGATCCCGGGCTCGGTGGCCGGGCCGACGACGACCGCGCCGGCACCGTCCCCGAAGAGGAAGGCCGTGCCGCGATCCGTCGGGTCGACGATGTCGGACATCCGCTCCGAGCCCGCCACCACCACGTACCTGCTGCTGCCGGACCTGATCAGGGAGTCGGCCGCCGCGAGCGCGTGGCAGAACCCCGCGCACGCCGCCCCCACGTCCATGGCTCCCGCCGACTCCGCGCCCATCAGATGAGCGACCCGTGGGGCGGCCGGCGGCGACTGCTCCCGGTGGGACATCGAGGCCAGCAGGACCGTGTCGACGCTCGACGGCGCGATGCCCGCCTGGGCCAGCGCCTTCACGGAGGCGGCCGCCGCCATGCCGACGACCGTCTCGTCCGGAGCGGCGAACCGCCGGGCGGCGATGCCCGACCTGCGCCGGATCCACTCGTCGCTCGAATCGATCGGTCCCGCGACCTCGGCGTTGGCCACCACCCGGGCGGGCCGGTGGGCTCCGACCCCGAGGACCCGGGAGCCCGGGACGGCGGCCGCCGCCCGCAGCTTCGCCGCGCTCATCACGCCTCCGGGGCGGACGACGGGATCGTACGCGCCTGGAACTCGCCGTCCAGATAACGACGTCGGGTCTCGCGGCGCTGTACCTTCCCGCTCGACGTCTTCGGCAGCGACCCGCGGCGGACCAGCAGGATCTCGTCCGCCTCCAGCCGCTGCCGGTCGAGCACGGCGGCCCGGACACGGGCGTGCAGGCCCTTGGCGCCCCCGTCGCGCTGGGCCCGCCCGTCCGCCTCGACCACCAGCACCAGCCGCTCCGCCGCGCCGTCGTCCACGGAGAAGGCCGCCGCGCAGTTCGGCTGGAGCGCCGGATCGGCGCTCTCCGCCGACACCTCGATGTCCTGCGGATAGTAGTTGCGGCCCTTGCGGATGATCACGTCCTTCAGCCGGCCGGTCACGAACAGCTCGCCGTCGTGGACGAAACCGAGGTCGCCGGTGCGCAGCCAGCTGCCCAGGTCCTCCTCGCCCACCAGCCGCGCCCCGAAGATTCGCAGACTCTCCTCGGGGCGCCCGTGGTAACCGTCCGCCACGCAGGGGCCGTTGACCCAGATCTCGCCGACCGATCCGTCCGCCAGAGCCGTCAGCCTCTCCGGGTCCGCGATCCGGACCGCAGTGGCGCCGACCGTGGTGCCGCTGCCCACCGCGTGCACCGTGCGTGCGGAGGATGCGGACGCGTCGTCCTCGGGGGTCTCGGGCGTCACCGCCCCGGTGACCGGCTGGGCGCGGCCCTCGCGCAGCGCCCGGGCCGACAGGACGAGGAGCGTGGGCTCCCGGTCCTCCCTGCTGCCGGTTGCCTTCAGGGTGTTCTCCGCCAGCCCGTAGCCGGGGCACATCGCGCTCGACCGGAAACCTGCCGGGGCGAATGTATCGGTGAAGGCGCGCACCGTGTCCCACCGCACGGGCTCGGCCCCGTTGGCGGCGACCCGGAGCGAGGACAGGTCCAGCCCTTCGGACAGGCCGTTCTCGGCGGCGTCCCGCACGCAGAGTTCGTACGCGAAGCTCGGCGCGGCGGTGTGGCTGCCCCGGAACCGGGAGATCGCCTCCGGCCAGCGCGACGGCCGCCGGATGAACGCCTCGGGGGCCATCAGATAGGCCGGGATACCCGCCCACAGCGGCAGGACGATCCCGAACAGCATCCCCATGTCGTGGAAGAGCGGCAGCCAGTTGACCACGGCACTGTCCGCACGGCAGGGCCACAGCTGATCCGTCTCGGCGACGTTGCTGCGGAAGTTCGCGTGGGTGACGCGGACGCCCTTCGGGTCTCCGGTGGAGCCGGACGTGTACTGGAGCAGGGCGATGTCGTCCGGACCGGCAGGCGGTCCGGACCACTCAACCGTAGCCGGCCCGTCCGCCGCCGGTCCGTCCGACGGTGCGCCGGACGGACCGGCGGCGTCGAAGGCGTCGGAGGCGATGAAGGTGAGCCCCGCCAACTCCACCGCTCCGTCGAAGCGTTGCTCCAGATCGCTTTTGACCGCGGCCGTGGTGAGCACGGTGGTCGTGCCCGCGTCGTCGGCGATGCGCCGCAGCCGCTCCAGGCCGCGCTGCCGGGTCGGCACCTGGACGGGAGCGCCCGCGACACCGGCGTACATGCAGGCGAGGAGCGTGGAGACGAACTCCAGGCCGGACGGGTAGAGCAGCACGACGGCCCCGCCCCGCAGCCCTGCGGCGTCGAGCTTCGCGGCACGGGATCGAGCGGAGACGTCGAGTTGACGGTACGTCAGAGTCTGTTCGGGGACCTCACCGTTGTGGAGGAAGACGTACGCGAGGTCGTCGGGTCGGGTCCGGGCGCGCAGGCGCAGCACGTCGGGAAGGCTCGGCAGCTCGCCCGTCGTGGTGTCCGGGGCGAGGCGCCGGGAGGGAGCGAGGGTGGAGGCGGAAGCGGTGGCGGTCATGGGGTGTCAGGCCTCTCGTCGCTGCGGCGTCGTGCGCCGGTGCGTTCGGCTCGGGGCAGCACTCACGGCGGTGCCACGTGGTGCGGTGCGTGCTCGGCGCTGAGCACTCATGACAGTGGCGGCCGGTGCGGTACGTACTGCGGGAGGTGTGCTCACCGGACGAGTGCGGGCTGTTGGAGAAGGCCGGAACGCAGCGGGCCGAGCCGCTCCTCGCCGATCCGGGCGCGCAGTTGGGGGTCGGTGACACCGAGGCCCGCCTCGGGGGCGAGGGCGAGGACGCCGACCTTGCCGGTGTGGCTGTTCGTCTGCACCAGTCGGGCCGCCTCGCCGACCTCCGCCAGCGGATACACCTCGGAGAGCACCGGTGAGACGCTGCCGAGCTTGAGCAGCCGCATCATCTCCGCCGCCTCGTGGAGGTTCATCCCGTGACTGCCCACGATGCGCTTGAGGTTCATCCAGAAGTACCGGTTGTCGAAACTGTGGTCGTAGCCGGTGCTCGAACCGCAGGTGACGACGGTGCCGCCGCGCCGTGCGACGATGACCGAGATACCGAAGGTGGCCCGGCCGACGTGGTCGAACACGACGTGCGGGTCCTCGCCGAGCTCCGCCCGGATGGCCCGGCCGAGCCGCTTGGCCAGCTCCACCGTCCCGGCTCCGGCCGCCGGCTCGCCGCCGATGCCGATCTCCTCGCGGTTGATCACCACGTCGCAGCCGAGCTTCTGCAACTGCTTCGCCTTCGCTTCGGAGTTGACGACTCCGACCGGGATGCCACCGCCGTTCTTGACCAGTTGGACGGCGAACGCGCCGAGACCGCCGGTCGCGCCCCAGATGAGCACGATGTCGCCCTGCTTGATGCGGGCGCCCCGGTCGCTGACCAGCATGCGGTAGGCGGTCCCGCCGCAGAGCGGCACGCAGGCGGTCTCCTCCCAGGTCAGATGGGCCGGCTTGGGCAGCAACTGGCTCGCCCGCACGACGGTGTAGTGCGCGAGGCCGCCGAAGTTGGTCTCGTATCCCCAGGCCTTCTGATCGGCGCCGAGCATGCCGTCGGAGTGCGTCACCGGGTCCTGCTCGTCCACCACCGCCGCGTTGACGGCCACGTGGTCGCCCACCTTCCAGCGCCGGACCCCGGCGCCGGTGCGCACGATCACGCCGGCCGCGTCCGAGCCGACGACCTGGAACGGCTGGTCGTGACGGGCGTTGTACCCGCCGGTGCGGGCGTACCGCTTGAGCGCGTTGAACGTGGAGACGGGCGAGAAGGTGGCCGACCAGACGGTGTTGTAGTTGATGGAGCTGGCCATGACCGCCACCAGCACCTCGTCCGGAGCGAGTTCGGGCATCGGCACCCGGTCCACCCTCAGTGAACGGCGCACGTCCTTGTCGGCCACACCGTCGAAGATGCCGACGTCCTCCTGCCGGATGTGGGCGGCGGTGAATTCCGTGGGAACGGGGGCGCGCTCCAACTCCTCCGGTGAGGCTCCACGGAGAACGGCCTCGGTCAGAGAATCCATTTCTGATTCCTCTCGGATCGATGATGCGTGCAGCTGCCGAATTGTTTCCCGTCGACGCTACGGCGGGCCTTTTCCGGAACGGAACCCCTATTCCCCGTGCCCCTAGGGGGTGACGTGCGGGCGGGGCCCGAACCAGGGGCTTGGTGATGAAATACCAGGTCCGGGCGGAGTGATGGGGGTCATAGGGGGAGGCTAGGGGTAGGCGCGGTACGCCCCGGAGGCAAGGGTGGAGGAGGTGGTGCCGAGGCTTCGGCCGGGCTTTGCGACCGGCCTTCCGGAAACGGGTGGACTCGAAGGGTTCCGGCCCCGGAAGAAATGAAGCGCGTTCGAGAGAACCCGGCTGCTGATTCCCATCCACCCGGTGCTGAATTCCCGGACCGTGAAAGCGGACCCATGCCGCCGGAAACGCTCCGCGCGACGTACGAGAAGGGCTCGGCGATGACGATGACCAGTCAAGGTGCCAACCGCACGGCCGGCTCCGGCCACGGTGAGGGCCGGGCCGTCGCCGTGATCGGGCTGGCGTGCAGGCTGCCCGGAGCCCCCGGCCCCGATGCCTTCTGGGACCTGCTGAGCAAGGGCGCCGACGCGATCCGCCCGCTGCCCGGGGACCGCCGCCCGGCCACCGGCGCGGGGCCGCTCCGGAGCGGAGGGCCGGGCAGCGGCACGGACCGTGGCCAGGAAGCCCGTGCGCCCCGCGACGAGGACCTGCCCGGCGGCTTCCTCGACCGGATCCACCATTTCGACCACACGTTCTTCGGGATCTCCCCGCGTGAGGCCGCCGAGATGGACCCGCAGCAGCGGCTGGTCCTCGAACTCGCCTGGGAGGCACTGGAAGAGGCCGGAATCGTCCCCGGCTCCCTCACCGGAACGCCGGTCGGCGTGTACCTCGGGGCGATGGCGTACGACTACGCGCTGCTGCGCCACCGCGAGGACGCCGAGCCCGTCACCCGGCACACCCTGACCGGCCTCAACCGGGGCCTGCTCGCCAACCGGGTCTCCTACCACCTCGGCCTGCGCGGCCCCAGCCTGACCGTCGACTCCGCCCAGTCGTCCGCTCTCGTCTCCCTCCACCTGGCCCACCGGGCGGTCCGGGACGGCGACTGCGAGCTCGCGCTGGCCGGCGGGGTCAACCTCAACCTGGCGCCCGACAGCACCTCGGCCGCCGCCCGCTTCGGCGGGCTCTCCCCGGACGGACGCTCGTTCACCTTCGACGCCCGCGCCAACGGATACGTGCGGGGCGAGGGCGGCGGGCTGGTCCTCCTCAAACCGCTGGACGCGGCCCTCGCGGACGGCGACCGCATCCACGGCGTGATCCTCGCCAGCGCGGTCAACAACGACGGCGCGACCGAGGCCCTCACCGTGCCGAGCGCCGACGCCCAGCGTGAGGTGCTGCACCTGGCCGCCCGGGAGGCGGGCGTCGACCCGCACGAGATCCAGTACGTCGAACTGCACGGCACCGGAACCCCGGTGGGGGATCCGGTGGAGGCCGCCGCGCTCGGCGCCGCCTACGGCGTGGGCCGCGCAGCCGACGAGCCGCTCGTGGTGGGTTCGGTGAAGACCAACATCGGCCACCTGGAAGGCGCCGCCGGGATCGCCGGCTTCCTCAAGACCGTGCTCAGTCTGAAGAACCGGCGCATCCCGGCGACCCTCAACCACGAGACACCGAACCCGCGCATCCCGCTGGACGCTCTCGGCCTGCGGGTCCAGCGCGCCCTGGGACCTTGGCCCCGGCCGGACCGGCGGCTGATCGCCGGGGTGAGCGCCTTCGGCATGGGCGGGACCAACTGCCACGTCCTGCTGGCCGAACCGCCCCGGACCGTCCGCCCGTCACCCCGCCCAGGACCCGGGGGCGGCGCCACCACCGGCACGGAGACCGTCCTGCCCTGGACCCTCTCCGCCGCCGGTCCGGCCGCCCTGCGGGCCCAGGCCGGACGGCTCGCCGCACACGTGCGGGCCCACCCGGACGCGACTCCCGACGGCATCGGGCACGCCCTCGCCACCACCCGTGCCCTGTTCGACCACCGGGCGGTGGCCCTCGGCACCGACCGTACGAGCCTGCTGGCCGCGCTGGACGCCGTCGCCGCCGGTCACCACACCCCCGGCGCGGTGACCGGCCGCGCCCGCACGGCGGCCGGACCCGTCGCGTTCCTCTTCCCCGGCCAGGGAAGCCAGCGCCCCGGCACCGGTCTCGAACTCCACCGCACCACACCCGCCTTCGCCCGCGCACTCGACGAGGTGTGCGCCTCCCTCGACACCCACCTCGAACGCCCCCTGCGCGACCTCCTGTTCGCTGCGGCCGGCACTCCGGAAGCGGCCCTGCTCGACCGCACCGAGTACACCCAGGTCGCCCTATTCGCCCTCGGAGCCGCCCTCCACGAGGTGGCCGAACGTCACCTTCCGCCACCGGACTTCGTCCTTGGCCACTCCGTCGGCGGTCTCACCGCCGCATACGCCGCCGGGGTGCTGCCGCTCGCCGACGCGGCCGCCCTCGTGGCGGCGCGCGGACGCCTCATGGGCGAGGCCCGGGCGGGCGGGGCCATGTTCGCGGTGGAGGCGACGGAGGAGGAAGCGGCCCCGGTGCTCGCCGACTACACCGGGCGCCTGGCCCTGGCCGCCGTCAACGGCCCCCGTGCGGTGGTGTTCTCGGGAGACGCCGAGGCGGCCGAGGAGGCCGCCGCACGGTTCGCCGCCCTGGGCCGCCGCACCCGCGCGCTCACGGTGAGCCACGCCTTCCACTCCCCGCACATGGACAGCGCCGTTGAAGAGTTCCGGCAGATCGCCGCCGGCCTCTCCTTCCGGCCGCCTACCCTCACCGTCATCTCCGACACCACCGGACGGCCGGCCCGAGCTGACCAGCTGACCTCCCCCGACTACTGGGCCGAGCACATCCGACGCCCGGTCCGGTTCCGCGACGCCGTGCGCACGCTGGCGTCCCACGGTGTCACGGGGTACGTCGAGCTCGGCCCCGGCAACGTCCTCACCGCGCTGACCCGGTCCGTCCTGGCGGCGGACGGCGACACCACCGCGACCGCGGTTCCGCTGCTGCGCCCCAGGGCGCCCGAACGGCTCTCCCTGCTCACCGGACTCGCCGAACTCCACACGACCGGCACGGACGCCGACTGGGCAGGCTTCTTCGACGGCGCCGGCGGCCCCGAGCGCACGGCCCTGCCCACGTACGCCTTCCAGCGCCGGCCGTTCCGGTTCGCCACCTCGACCCGCTCCGAGGCCGTCGCACAGGACCCCGGCCCGGACGCGGAAGCGGCGCTCTCGACCCGCGCCGAGGCCGCCGTGCAGACCCCCGGCCGGGACGCGGAGACGGCGGCGGTGCCCGGCCGGGGACTCCCGCACCGCGAGGACACGCCGGACACCGCCGCCCGCACGGACTTCCTGCGGCTCGTGGTCACCGCCGCCACAGAGGTCCTGGGCAGCACCTCCACGGACGGGCTCGACACGGAACGTACCTTCAAGGCGCTCGGCCTGGACTCCCTGGGCGCCGTGGAGTTCGCCGACCGGCTCTCCCGGGCGAGCGGTCTCCGGCTGACGCCCACCCTCACCTTCGACCACCCCACGCCCCTCGCGCTCGCCCGGCACCTGGAGGCTGAATCCGGGGAAGCCGTACGGCAGCGCCGGGCGACCACGCGGGACGGCGCGCACGTGGATGTGTCCCCAGACCCGGACACCGACGTGTCCCCAGACCCGGACACCGGCGCGGACGACGATCCGGTCGCGATCGTCTCCACCGCGGGCCGCTGGCCCGGCGGCGCCGACACCCCCGAAGAGCTCTGGGACCTGCTGATCTCGGGCACCGACGCGACCAGCGGCTTCCCGGTCAACCGGGGCTGGCCCGAGGATCTCTACCACCCGGACCCCGACCGGTCCGGTGGTTCGTACGTCGGACGGGGCGGGTTCCTGCACGACGCCGACCAATTCGACGCCGACTTCTTCGGCCTGTCGCCCCGCGAGGCCGAAGCGATGGACCCCCAGCAGCGGCTGCTGCTGGAGACGTCCTGGGAGCTGCTGGAACGCGCCGGAGTGGACCCCGCCACCCTGCGCGGCAGCAGCACCGGGGTCTTCGTGGGCGCGACCCAGCAGGAGTACGGTCCCCGGCTGCACGAGACCACCGGCGACGGGGCGGGCTACCGGCTGACGGGCGCGACCGTCAGCGTCGCCTCCGGCCGGATCGCCTACGCCCTCGGCCTGGAGGGGCCCGCGCTCACCGTGGACACGGCCTGCTCCTCGTCCCTGGTGGCGCTCCACCTCGCCGCGCGCGCCCTGCGCTCCGGGGAGTGCGACCTCGCGCTGGCGGGCGGCGTCAGCGTGATGACCGCACCGGGCATGTTCACCGAGTTCAGCAGGCAGCGCGGCCTGGCCCCGGACGGGATCTGCAAGCCCTTCGCGGCGGCCGCCGACGGCACCGCCTGGTCGGAAGGGGTGGGGCTGGTCCTGCTGGAACGCCTCTCCGACGCCCGCCGGCACGGGCACCGGGTGCTCGCCCTGGTCCGGGGGAGCGCGGTCAACTCGGACGGCGCCAGCAACGGACTGACCGCCCCGAACGGCCCCTCCCAACAGCGGGTCATCCAACAGGCCCTCGAGGATGCCGGGCTGACCGCATCCGATGTCGACGCGGTGGAGGCCCACGGCACCGGCACCACCCTCGGCGACCCCATCGAGGCCCAGGCTCTGATCCACGCCTACGGGCAGCACCGCCCCGAGGGCCGTCCACTGCTCCTCGGCTCCCTGAAGTCCAACATCGGCCACACCCAGGCGGCGGCGGGCGTCGCGGCGGTCATCAAGATGACCCAGGCCCTCGGCCATGGTCTGCTGCCCAGGACCCTGCACGTGGACCGCCCCACGCCGCACGTCGACTGGAGCCGGGGCTCCGTCGAACTCCTCACCCGAGAAACCCCGTGGCCTGCCGTCGACCGCCCGCGCCGCGCCGCCGTCTCCGCGTTCGGCATCAGCGGTACCAACGCCCACCTGATCCTCGAAGAGGCGCCCGCCGCCCCGCCGGAGCCCGCCCGCGTCCCCGCCGCCCCCGGCCGCCCCGTCCCCTGGGTCCTGTCCGCCCGTACCCCGCAGGCACTACGGGACCAGGCCGTCCGACTGGCCGCACCGGAGAACGAGGACTCGGCGGCGGAGGGCCAATCCACGCCGGCCGACCCCGTCGAGGTGGCGTACGCGCTGGCCCGGAAGCCGTCCTTCGACCACCGCGCGGTACTGGTGGGCGGGAGCACCACCGAGCTGCGCTCCGCCGTACGCGCCCTGGCCCGGGGTGAGTCGGCCGAGAGAGCCGTGCGGGGACATGCCGCCGCCCACGGGCGGGTCGCCTTCCTCTTCACCGGGCAGGGCAGCCAGCGGGTCGGCATGGGGCGGGAGCTGTACGCGGCCCACCCCGTCTTCGCCGCCTCCTTCGACGCCAACTGCGCGGCGCTCGACGCCCACATGGCCGGGTACGCGTCGGCTCCGCTGCGCGACGTGATCTTCGGCGACCCGGACGTCGACGGGACGCCCACCGGCGACGGGGGCGAGCTGGACCGCACCCTGTACACCCAGCCCGCACTGTTCGCCCTGGAAGTGGCGCTCTTCCGGCTGCTGGAGTCCTGGGGCGTACGCCCCGACGTGGTGGCCGGGCACTCCGTCGGCGAGATCGCCGCCGCCCATGTCGCCGGGGTACTCGGCCTCGAAGACGCCGCCGCGCTCGTCGCGGCCCGCGCCCGCCTGATGCAGGCGCTCCCGGAAGGCGGGGCCATGGTCGCCGTGGAGGCGGACGAAGCCGAGGTGCTCGCCGAACTCGACGGACGACCCGAACGCGACGGGCAGGAGGGCGCCGTGGGCATCGCGGCCGTCAACGGTCCCGCCTCCACCGTCATATCGGGCGAGGAGGCGGCGGTCCTCGCGATCGCCGAACGCTTCCGCGCGCGTGGCCGCCGCACCAGCCGACTGCGCACCAGCCACGCCTTCCACTCCCCGCTCATGGACCCGATGACCGGCGAACTCGGCGAGGTGGCGGCAGGCCTCACCCATCTCCCCCCGCGCATCCCCCTGCTGAGCGCGCTCGACGGCGAACACTTCACCGCCGAAAGGCCGCTCGCGCCCGACTACTGGGCGGCGCACGCCCGGGGTGCGGTGCGCTTCCTGGACGTCGCCCGCCGTCTGGAACGCGACAACGTCACGACCTTCCTGGAGCTGGGCCCCGACGCCGTCCTCACGGCACTGACCCAGGAGGCCCTGCTCGGGGGGCGTCCCGAGGGCACACCGCCGCCCGCCCTCGCCTCCCTGCTGCGCCGGAGCCGCCCGGAGCCGGAGTCCCTCCTGACGGCGCTCGGCACCGCCCACGCCCGGGGCGCCTCGGTCGACTGGAGCGCCGTCCTCGGCCTGACCGGGCCGAGCCGGGTGGAGCTGCCCACCTACCCCTTCCAGCGCAGCCGCCACTGGGCCCAAGCACCCGAACTCCGCGCCCCCTCCGCCGTACCCGCAGGGGACGACCGGTTCTGGGAGCCCGTGGAGCGCCAAGACCTCGACGCCCTCGCCGACACGCTCGGCCTCCTCGAACCGGGACACCGCGAGGCGCTGGGCACCGTCCTGCCCCGGCTCGCCCACTGGCGGAGCGAGCGCGGACGGGCCGCCGAGGCGGACAGTCTGCGGTACCGGGTGCGCTGGCAGCAGGTACCGGACCAGCCGGCCACCGCGGCCGGACCGGCCCGCTGGCTCCTCCTCGTACCGGCCGGGCCCGCCGGTGGCGACCGCCCGTACGACGCCTGGGCGCCGCTCCTGGAGAAGGCCCTCACCCACAGCGGCGCGCGCGTCGACCTGGTCCGCGTGGCGGACGCGCGGGCGGACCGCGACACCCTCGCCGCCCTGGTCGCGGAGGCGGCCGGCCGGGCTCCGGCCGAGCCGGTGACCGGAGTGCTGTCGCTGCTTTCTCTGGACCACGGCACGGACCCCGGACTGCCGGCCCTTCCGCACGGCCTGGCCGCCACCACCGCGCTCCTCCAGGCTCTGGAGGGCAGCGCCGGGACCGGGGCGCCGCTCTGGGCCCTCACCCGGGGAGCGGTGACCACCGGCACGGACGACCCGACGACCGACCCCACCGGCGCGCTCGTCTGGGGGCTCGGAGGGATCGCCGCCGTGGAGAGCCCCCGATGGGGCGGTGTCGTCGATCTGCCCGAGCGCGTGGACGGCCGCGCCGCCGATCGGGTGGTCGCCGCCCTCATCGGAAGTCACCGGGAAGCCGAACTCGCCGTGCGCCCACAGGGGTTGCTGGCCCGCCGCCTCGTCCCCGCACCGTTGGAACCGGCTCCGGAAGGCCGTACGGGCGGCTGGACCCCCGGCGGCACGGTCCTCGTCACCGGAGGCACCGGGGCGCTCGCCCGGCACACCGCCGCCTGGCTGGCCCGCAAGGGCGCCGGGCATCTGCTGCTGGTCAGCAGGAGGGGTGGCGACGCGCCCGGCGCGGACGCCCTGCGCGCCGAACTCTCCGAACAGGGCGCCGAGGTGACCTTCGCTGCCTGCGACGTCGCCGACCGCGACGCGCTCGCCCGAGTCCTGGCCTCGGTCCCCGCCGAGCATCCGCTGACGGCGGTCGTGCACACCGCAGCCGTACTCGACGACGCCCTGCTCGACGCTCTCACCCCCGAGCAGGCCGACCGGGTCCTGCGGGTCAAGGCGCTCGGCGCACGCCACCTGGACGAACTCACCCGGGACCTCCCTCTCTCGGCCTTCGTGCTCTTCTCCTCCGTCACCGGGATCGCCGGCACCCCCGGCCAGGGCAACTACGCCCCGGGCAACGCCTACCTCGACGCCCTCGCCCACACCCGCCGCGCTGCCGGACTCCCCGCCACCTCGATCGCCTGGGGCCAGTGGGCGGGCGACGGCATCGCCGGGGACGAAGGCGCCCACCGCAACGCGCGGGGCGGGCTGCTCCCGATGGAGCCCGCACTCGCCGTCTCGGTACTGGAACAGGCCCTGGAGCGGGACGAGACCCATCTGGTGGTCTGCCGTGCCGACTGGCAGATCCTTGCCGCCGGTCGCTCCCACCCGTTGCTGGCGGAGCTGACCGCCGGACCGCCCACCACCGGGACAGCCCCGTCGGAGGAACCCGAACAGAACGGCCTCGTGGCGGAGTTGGCCGGAGCCGCGAGCGAACAGGAGCGCCGCAGGCTGCTGCTCCGCTTCGTGACGACCCAGGTCGGCGAGGTCCAGGGCGGGCGGCCGGCCAACTCGGTCGAGATCCACCGGGGCTTCAAGGAGCAGGGCTTCGACTCCCTCACCACCGTGGAACTGCGCAACCGCCTCAACCGGCGCACCGGGCTGAACCTGCCGACCACCGCGGTGTTCGACCACCCCACCCCGCACGCGCTGGCCGAGCTGCTGTACGAGCGGCTCGTCCCGGCGGGCCGGACGGACGGGGGCGCGGCGCACGAACTGGACGCGCACCTCGACCGGTTGGAGGCCCTCCTCGCCTCCCTGCCGCCGGGCGGACCCGAACGGGAGGGTGCGGAGACCCGACTGGCCGCCCTGGCGGCGGGCGGCCACGGAAAGCCCCGGCCGGCCGAGGGTGACGACCAGGACGTGGCCGCCGGCCTCTCCTCCGCCACCGACGACGAACTGATGGATTTCATCGGCAAGGAACTCGGCATCTCGTAAGGCGTGTCCCGGGCCGCCCCGCACGGCCCGGCACACGGCCGCCGCACGGGGGCGGCTGCCGCTCCGCAGGCCCGGCGCCGCCCCACGTACGACACCACGACGCACCACCGACCGCCCGGACCCGGGCGCTCGCCCCCTGCCTGATCCGCTCGGCCTTCCCAGTACCGGGCACTCCGCACGAAGGGTGGATTGATGAACGACAGCCGGATGCGGTATCTCCTGGAGCGGGTCACCGCCGAACTCCACGAGACCCGGAAGAAGTTGCGCGACGCCGAGGAGGGCGGCCAGGAACCCGTCGCCATCGTCGGCATGGGCTGCCACTTCCCCGGCGGGATCGACTCCCCGGAGGACCTGTGGCGGCTGGTCCTCGAAGGCGGGGACGTGGTGGGCGACTTCCCCGAGAACCGGGGCTGGGACATCTCGGCCCTCTTCGACGCGGACCCGGACCGGCCCGGCACCTCCTCCACCCGGCGAGGCGCGTTCCTCGCGTCCCCCGGTGACTTCGACACCGACTTCTTCGGCATCTCGCCGCGCGAGGCGCTGGCCACCGACCCCCAGCACCGGCTGCTGCTGGAGACGGCCTGGGAGACGTTCGAGCGGGCCGGCATCCGCCCCGACACCCTGCGCGGAAGCAGCACCGGCGTCTTCGTGGGCAGCAACGGCAACGACTACGCGCCCCCGGTCGGAGCGGTCCCCGAGGATCTGGAGGGCTACATCGTCGTCGGCAACGCGGCGAGCGTCGCCTCCGGCCGCATCTCGTACACCTTCGGGTTCGAAGGCCCCGCCGTCACCGTCGACACGGCCTGCTCCTCGTCCTCGGTCGCCCTCCACCTGGCCGTACGGTCGCTGCGCTCCGGCGAGTGCGACCTCGCGCTGGCCGGCGGGGTCACCGTCATGACCACCCCCTCCACCTTCGTGGAGTTCTCCCGCCAGCACGGACTCGCGGCGGACGGCCGCTGCAAGGCCTTCGCCGGTGCCGCCGACGGGACCGGCTGGTCCGAGGGCGCGGGGCTGCTGCTCGTCGAGCGGCTCTCCGACGCCCGCCGCCTCGGCCACCGGGTGCTCGCCGTCATCAGGGGTACGGCCGCCAACCAGGACGGCGCCTCGCACGGGCTGACCGCGCCCAACGGCCCCGCCCAGCAGCGGGTCATCCGGCAGGCGCTGGCCGACGCGCGGCTGACCGCCGGGCAGGTCGACGCCGTCGAGGCGCACGGCACCGGCACCACCCTCGGCGACCCCATCGAGGCGCAGGCGCTGCTCGCCACCTACGGCCAGGAGCACACCGAGGAAGCGCCCCTGTGGCTCGGTTCCGTGAAGTCGAACATCGCCCACACCCAGGCGGCGGCCGGGGTGGCCGGTGTCATCAAGATGGTGCAGGCCATGCGGCACGGGGTCCTCCCCAAAACCCTGCACCTGGACGAGCCGTCCCCGCACGTCGACTGGGCGTCGGGTGCCGTCTCCCTCCTCGACGACCACCGGCCGTGGCCCGAGACCGGGGAGCCGCGCCGCGCGGGCGTCTCCGCCTTCGGCATGAGCGGCACCAACACCCACATCATCCTGGAGCAGGCCCCCGAACCCGAACCCGAAGCCGAGCCGGAGCCCGGACGCGAGCCGGAGCCCGGACGCCCCGCCGCCGTCCCCCTGGTGCTCTCCGCGCGTACCCCGGCCGCCCTCGCCGCCCGGGCCGCCGAGCTCGCCGCGTACCTCCGTACCGGACCGGACACGGCCGCCGTCGCGCGTGAACTCGACGCGGGAAGAACCGCGTTCGAGGAGCGCGCCGTCGTCGTCGGCGCCGGTGACGAGGAGTTGCTCGCCGGGCTCGACGCGCTCGCCTCGGGGGAATCCGCGCCCGGGCTGGTGCGGGGCACGGCAGGGGGTGAGCGCCGCACCGTGTTCGTCTTCCCGGGCCAGGGCTCCCAGTGGACCGGCATGGCCCGCGAACTCCTGGACACCTCGACGGTGTTCGCCGCCGGCATCGAGGCCTGCGCCCGGGCGCTGGAGCCCTGGACCGACTGGTCCCTGACCGACGTGCTGCGCGAGGTGGAGGGCGCCCCCGGCCACGACCGGGTGGACGTCGTACAACCCGCACTGTGGGCGGTCATGGTGTCCCTGGCCGAGCTCTGGAAGTCGTACGGGGTACGTCCCGACGCCGTGATCGGGCACAGCCAGGGCGAGATCGCCGCCGCCTACGTAGCCGGGGCCCTGAGCCTGGAGGACGCGGCCCGGGTGGTCGCCCTGCGCAGCCGGGCCATCGGCGCCCTGTCGGGCGGCGGCGGCATGGTCTCCGTGGTGCTGCCCCTGCGCGAGGCCGAGGCCGCGATCGCCCCCTGGGGAGGGCGCGTCTCCGTCGCCACCGTCAACGGCCCCTCCGCCGTCGTGGTCGCCGGCGAACCCGCCGCGCTCGACGAGTTCATCGCGGCCGCCGAACGCGACGGCGTACGCACCCGCAGGGTCCCGGTCGACTACGCCTCCCATTCGGCGCAGGTCGAGACGGTCCGCGAGGAACTGCTGACCGCCCTCGCACCGGTCGCCCCGCGCGCCGCGACCGTCCCCCTCCTCTCCACGGTCACCGGGGACTGGCTCGACACGACCACGATGGACGCGGAGTACTGGTACACCAACCTCCGGCGGACCGTCCTCTTCGAACCGGCCACCCGGAAGCTGCTCGCCGAGGGCCACGACCTGTTCATCGAGACCAGCCCGCACCCGGTGCTGACCTCCGCCGTGCAGGAGACGGCAGAGGCGGCGGACACGGACGCTGTCGTCACCGGCTCGCTGCGCCGCGGCGAGGGTGGCACGGCCCGCTTCCTCACCTCGCTGGCCGAAGCGCAGGTCCACGGGGCCGCCGTCGACTGGAGTCCGGTACTCGCGGGCCCGCGCCCGGACCTCTCCGGCCTGCCCACCTACCCCTTCCAGCGGCAGCGGTTCTGGCTGGAGAGCACCACCGCCCAGGCGGCCGACGCCCCCGGTCTCGGCCTGCGCGACGCCGGACACCCGCTGCTCGGCGCGTCGCTGCGCCCGGCCGAGGGCGACGGGCTGCTCCTGACGGGCCGACTCTCCCTCCGGACCCACCCCTGGCTCGCCGACCACACGGTGCTCGACCGCGTCCTCGTCCCCGGCACCGCCCTGGTGGAGCTGGCCGTACGGGCCGCCGACGAAGCCGGTTGCGACACGGTCGACGAGCTCGTGATCGAGGCGCCCCTCGTGCTGCCGGCCGACGGCGCCCGCCAGATCCAGGTGGCCGTCGCCGCGCCCGGCCAGGACGGCCGCCGCGCGCTGACCGTCCACTCGCGCCAGGAGGACGCGGCGGACGGCGAAGGCTGGACCCGCCACGCCGCCGGACACCTCTCCCGCACGTCCCGCCCCGCGCCGACGCAGGGCGCGCCGGGCAGCTGGCCCCCGCCGGGTGCCACCGCGCTCCCGCTGGACGGCCTCTACGACCGGCTCGCGGAGTCCGGCGTCGCGTACGGGCCCCGCTTCCAGGGGCTGCGCGCGGCCTGGCGACTCGGCGAGGAGATCTTCGCCGAGGTCGCGCTCGACGGCGAAGAGGATTCGGCAGCAGGGGAGTTCGGGTTGCACCCGGCCCTGCTCGACGCCTCCTTCCACGCGGCTGCCCTCGTCACCCCGTCGCAGGCCGGACCGGACGAGGTCCTGCTGCCGTTCGCCTGGAACGGGGTACGGCTGCACGCCTCCGGTGCGACGGCCCTGCGGGTACGGCTCGCACCCGCCGCCGACGGCCGGCTCTCCCTGGACGCCACCGACCCGGCGGGCACGCCCGTCGTCTCCCTCGACTCCCTGGTCTACCGCCCGGTGGCGGCGGAGCGGCTCGCCTCCTCCGCCCCCGGGACCGTCGAACGGCTCCACCGGCTCGGCTGGACCCCGCTGCCGCTCACCGCCCCCGCGCCAGGGCCGCTCGCGGTCCTCCTGCCCGAGGGCACCGAACCGCGCCACGCGGACCCGGACGCCTCCGTCCGGTTCCGCGACCCCGCCGGTGTCGCCGCCGCGGTCCGGGCCGGCCGTGCCCCGACCGGGCCGGTGCTGTACGGCGTACCCGCCGAAGGGCGGCCGGAGGACGGCACGCCTCCGCCGAAGCATGCCCGCGCGAGCCTGGAGCGAGTGCTCGCCCTCGTCCAGGACTGGCTCTCCCACCCCGAACTGGACGCCGTCCCGCTGGCCGTGGTGACCACGGGCGCGGTCTCCGTCGACGGCGAGTCGCCGGACCTCGCCACGGCGGGCGTCTGGGGCCTGCTGCGCTCGGCCCAGTCCGAACACCCGGGCCGCTTCCTGCTCATCGACACCGACCCGGCCGGACCTGCCGAACAGGGCACGTCCCCCGGCCTCCGCGCGGCGCTGGCGACGGCCGTCGAGGCGGGCGAGAGCCAGCTCGCGCTCCGCGCCGGCACCGCGCGCACCCCTCGGCTCGTCGCCGCCGTACCCGACTCCGCACCCTCGACCAGGACATGGCGCTTCGGACCTCCCGGGGGCACGGTTCTGGTGACCGGCGGCCTGGGGCTCCTCGGCAGACTCGTGGCCCGCCACCTGGTCACCGAACACGGCGTACGGCACCTGCTGTTGACCGGTCGGCGCGGCCTCGGTACGCCGGGCGCACCGGAGTTCGTGGCCGAACTCGCCGCCCTGGGAGCCGAGGTGACCGTCGCGGCAGCCGACACCGCCGACCGGGACGCCCTGCGGACCGTGCTGGACGGCATCCCGGCGGTCCACCCGCTCACCGGGATCGTGCACGCGGCCGGGACCCTGGACGACGGCGTCGTCGCCTCGCTCACCCCCGACCGGCTGGACACCGTGCTGCGCCCCAAGGCCGACGCGGCGTGGAACCTGCACGCGCTCACCCGGGACGCCCCGCTCTCCGCGTTCGTGGTCTTCTCCTCGGCGGCGGGCGTCCTCGGCGTCCCCGGTCAGGGCAACTACGCGGCGGCCAACACCTTCCTCGACGCGCTGGTGGCGTACCGGCGCGCCCACGGCCTGGTCGGGACCTCCCTGGCCTGGGGGCTGTGGGACGAGAGCAGCGAGCTGACCGGCCACCTGGACGACACCGCCCACCAGCGCAACGCCCGGCACGGAACCCGCGCCCTCGCCACCTCCGAGGGCCTCGCGCTCCTCGACGCGGCCGGAGCGACGGACCACCCGCTCCTCGTCCCCCTCGCCCTGCGGCACGGCGCCGACCCCGGGCAGATCCCGCCGGTCCTCCGCGACGTCGTACGGACCCGCCGGCCGGTCGCCCGCCAGGCCGCCGCCGGTACGGGCGGCACCACCCTCGCGGCGCGGCTGCTCCCGCTCGGTGCGGCCGAACGCGAGGAACTCCTCTCCGATCTGGTCCGCGCGGAGGCGGCGACCGTCCTCGGCCGTTCCGACCGCGAGACCATCGCCTCCGGCCGGGCCTTCAAGGACCTCGGGTTCGACTCGCTGACCGCCGTGGATCTCCGCAACCGGCTGGGCGCGGCGAGCGGGCTGCGGCTGTCCCCCGCGCTCGTCTTCGACCACCCCACCCCGCAGTCCCTGGCGCGCTTCCTCCTCGCCGAACTTCTCGGCGAACAACCCGGGTCCGCTGCCTCCGCCCCCGTGGCCGCACCGGCCCCGGACACGGACGACCCGGTCGTCATCGTCGGCATGAGCTGCCGGCTCCCCGGCGACGTGGCCTCGCCCGACGACCTGTGGGACCTGGTCTCCCGGGGCGGTGACGCCATCACCCCGTGGCCCACCGACCGGGGCTGGGACAACGAGAAGCTCTTCGACGAGGACCCCGACGAGCCGGGCCGCACCTACACCCAGCACGGCGGATTCCTGCACGACGCGGCCGAGTTCGACGCGGGCTTCTTCGGCATCTCGCCGCGCGAGGCGCTGGCGACGGACCCGCAGCAGCGCTTGCTGCTGGAGTCGTCGTGGGAGGCGTTCGAGCGGGCGGGCATCGCCCCGGACACCCTGCGCGGCAGCCGTACCGGCGTCTTCGTCGGCGTGATGTACAACGACTACGCGTCCCGACTGCGGGAACTACCCGCGGAGTTGGAGGGCTACCTGCACAACGGCAGCGCGGCCAGCGTGGCGTCGGGGCGCATCTCGTACACGTACGGGTTCGAGGGCCCGGCCGTGACGGTGGACACGGCGTGCTCCTCCTCGCTGGTGGCGCTCCACCTGGCGGCGCAGGCGCTGCGTTCGGGGGAGTGCGACCTGGCGCTCGCGGGCGGGGTCGCCGTGATGGCCTCGCCGTCCGGCATGGTCGCCACCTCCCGGCACCGGGCGTTCGCCCCGGACGGCCGCGTCAAGGCGTACGCCGCCTCGGCGGACGGCACGAGCTGGGCCGAGGGGGTCGGGCTGCTGCTGGTGGAGCGGCTGTCGGACGCGCGGCGCCTGGGGCACCCGGTGCTCGCGGTGGTACGCGGCTCCGCGGTGAACCAGGACGGCGCGTCGAACGGCCTGACCGCGCCCAGCGGCCCCGCCCAGCAGCGGGTCATCCGGCAGGCGCTGGCCACCGCGGGCCTCACCCCGCACGAGGTCGACGCGGTCGAGGGGCACGGCACCGGCACCACCCTGGGCGACCCGATCGAGGCCCAGGCACTGGTGGCCGCGTACGGCGCCGGACGGCCCCAGGACCGGCCGCTCTGGCTCGGCTCGCTCAAGTCCAACATCGGCCACACGCAGGCCGCCGCAGGGGTCGCCGGGGTCATCAAGATGGTGCAGGCCATGCGGCACGGCGTCCTGCCGAGGACGCTGCACGTCGACGCGGCCTCGCCCGACGTGGACTGGGAAGCGGGCGGGGTACGCCTCCTCACCGAGGAACGGCCCTGGGAGTCGGACGGCCGGCCGCTGCGCGCGGGCGTCTCCTCCTTCGGCGTGAGCGGCACCAACGCGCACGTCATCCTCGAACAGCCCGCCGCCCCCGCCGAGCTTCCGGAGCAAGGGCCCGCGCCCACCGGCGCCGGCTCCCCGCTGCCCTGGGTGCTCTCCGGCCGGACCCCGCAAGCCGTGTCCGACCAGGCGGCGCGCCTCCTCGCGACGCTGGACCGCCCGGACCGTGCCCCGGCCGGCACCGCCCACGCGCTCCTCACCGACCGCTCGCACTTCGACCACCGGGCGGTCGTGGTCGCCGCGGGCCCGGGCGGCCTCGCGGACGGCCTGGACGCGCTCGTGCGGGGCGAACCCGCCGGGAACCTCGTCCGGGGAACCGCGACCGAGAGCGTCCGCACGGTCTTCGTCTTCCCCGGCCACGGCTCGCAGTGGGCCGGGATGGCCGAGGGCCTGCTCGACACCGCACCGGCCTTCGCCGAGCGCATCGAGGAGTGCGCCCGGGCGCTGGAGCCCCTGGTCGACTGGTCGCTCACCGACGTCCTGCGCCAGGTCCAGGGCGCCCCCACCCTGGACCGGGTGGACGTGGCCCAACCGGCCCTGTGGGCCGTGCTGGTGGCGCTCGCGGCCCAGTGGAAGGCGTACGGCGTGCGGCCGGACGCGGTGGTCGGGCACAGCCAGGGCGAGGTCGCCGCCGCCTGCGTGGCGGGCATCCTCACCCTGGAGGACGCCGCCCGGATCGTCGTCGAGCGCAGCCTGATCCTGGCCGGGCTCGTCGGGAAGGGCGGCATGGCCTCGCTGGCGCTGCCCCTCGCCGAGGTCGAGCGCCGGATCGCGGCCTGGCCGGGACGGCTCTCGGTGGCGACCGTCAACGGCCCCTCGGCCGCCGTGGTCGCCGGTGACGAATCCGCCCTGGACGAACTGCTCGCCGAGTGCGAGGCGCGGGGCGAGCGGGCCCGCCGGATCAGGGCGGCCACGGTCGCCGGGCACTCGCCGGTGATCGACGAGGTGAAGGACGAACTCCTCGACCGGCTCGCCTTCGTCACGCCCCGCACGGGCGAGGTACCGCTCTGGTCCACGGTCACCGCCGCGCTCGCCGGACCCGGGGAGCTCGACGCGGAGTACTGGTACCGCAACATCCGGCAGACGGTGCGGTTCGCGCCCGTCGTCGAGGAGTTGCTCGCCGAGCGGTACACCGTCTTCATCGAGGTCAGCCCCCATCCGGTGCTCATCGGCAGTATCCAGGACACCGTGGACGGGACGGCAGCCGCCGACGTCGCGGTGACCGAGACGCTGCGGCGGGACCACGGCGGACTCGACCGGTTCCTCACCTCGGCCGCGGTCGTCCACGCCCGGGGTGCGGAGGTGGACTGGTCCCCGGCGTTCGAGGGCCTGCTGCCGGGGCCGTCGGAGCGTGTGGAGCGGATCGAGCTGCCCACGTACGCCTTCCAGCGCCGGCGCTACTGGCTGGACGCCGGTACAGCCGCCGCCGGTCCGCTCGCCGGGACCGTTGCGCAGGCCGGAGCCTCGGACGGGACTCCCGGCCGCGGCCAGGACGGGGACCACGAACAGGCCGGGCCGGGGGCGCGGTTCGCCGCCCTGGCACCCGCCGCCCGCACCGAGGCCCTGCTCGACCTGGTGGTACGCCAGACGGCCGAGGTGCTCGGGCACGAGGACGCCGGGGAGATCGGCGCGGACCACGCCTTCAAGGGGCTCGGCCTGGAATCGCTGACCGCCGTCGATCTGCGCAACCGGCTGGCCGCCGCCGTCGGCGTGCGACTGCCCGCGACCCTGGTCTTCGACCACCCGACACCCGCCGCCGTCGCCGCGCACCTCGCCGGCCTGCTGCCCGACTCCCCCGCCGGGGAACGCGGTTCGGCGACGGACGCCCTCGCCCTGCTGGAACAGGCCGTGCCCGGCGCCGACCCGCTCGACCCGGACGCCGCCGAACTCCTGTCCCGTCTGCGGGCGTTGGTGTCCCGGTGGGACACCGGCCGGGCCGCGCCCGACCGGGAGGAGGGCGAGGAGATCGACCTGGACGCGGCCACCGACGACGAACTCTTCGAGCTGATGGACAACGAGGCGCGATGACCCACGACCGTTCGCTCCGCACGACCGCGAAGCAATCCGACCCGCACACGAGGACCATGGAGGAGGTGGCCGGTCGTGGCCGATGAGGAGAAGCTGCGCAGTTATCTCAAGCGCGCGCTCGCCGAGAACCGGGAGACCGCCAAGCGCCTGCGCGAGGTCGAGTCCGGCCTGAGGGAGCCGATCGCCGTCGTCGGCATGAGCTGCCGGCTCCCCGGCGGGGTGGACTCGCCCGACGCCCTGTGGGACCTGGTGGCCGCCGGCGGCGACGCCGTCACCCCGTGGCCCACCGACCGGGGCTGGGACCTCGACGCGCTCTACGACCCCGATCCCGCCAACCCCGGCACCAGCTACGCCCGGCACGGCGGATTCCTGCACGACGCGGCCGACTTCGACGCCGAGTTCTTCGGGATGTCCCCGCGCGAGGCGCTGGCGACGGACCCGCAGCAGCGCTTGCTGCTGGAGTCCTCGTGGGAGGCGTTCGAGCGGGCGGGCATCGCCCCGGACACCCTGGGCGGCAGCCGAACCGGCGTCTTCGTCGGCCTGACCGCACAGGACTACCACCACCGGCTCGCCGAGGTACCGGCCGAACTGGAGGGGTACCTCGGCATCGGCAACCTCGCCAGTGTGGCGTCGGGGCGCATCTCGTACACGTACGGGTTCGAGGGCCCGGCCGTGACGGTGGACACGGCGTGCTCCTCCTCGCTGGTGGCGCTCCACCTGGCCGTACAGGCGCTGCGTTCGGGGGAGTGCGACCTCGCCCTCGCGGGCGGGGTGACCGTGATGTCCACCCCCGCCGGCTTCGTGGAGTTCTCCCGCCAGCGCGGGCTCTCGCCGGACGGCCGGTGCCGTGCGTACGGCGCCGGGGCGGACGGCACCGGCTGGGCCGAGGGGGTCGGGCTGCTGCTGGTGGAGCGGCTGTCGGACGCGCGGCGCCTGGGGCACCCGGTGCTCGCGGTGGTACGCGGCTCCGCGGTGAACCAGGACGGCGCGTCGAACGGCCTGACCGCGCCCAACGGTCCCGCTCAGCAGCGGGTCGTGCGGCAGGCGCTGGCCGCGGCCGGTCTCGCGCCGCACGACGTCGACCTGGTGGAGGGGCACGGCACCGGCACCATCCTCGGCGACCCGATCGAGGCCCAGGCGCTCCAGGAGGTCTACGGCACCGGACGGCCCGAGGACGCCCCGCTCTGGCTCGGTTCGCTCAAGTCCAACATCGGCCACACGGCCGCCGCGGCGGGAGTGGCCGGACTGATCAAGGCGGTGCAGTCGATCCGGCACGGCGTCCTCCCGCAGTCCCTGCACTCCGGCACACCCACCCCGCACGTCGAGTGGGCGGGCGGCGGAGTACGGCTGCTGGACGAGGCCCGGCCGTGGCCCGAGACCGGACGCCCCCGCCGGGCCGGAGTCTCCGCCTTCGGCGTGAGCGGGACGAACGCCCACGTCATCGTCGAGGAGGCCCCGGCCGCGCCCTCCCCGGACGGGAGCGGGCCGGAGACCGAGGCTCCCGCGCCCCGTACCTCCGGCGTGCTCCCCTGGCTGCTCTCCGCCAGGTCGGCGGCGGCGCTGCGGGACCAGGCGGCCCGGCTGGCGGAGCTGCTGGACTCCCGCCCCGGCCTCGACCCGCTCGACGTGTCCTGGTCGCTGGCCACCGCCCGCACCGCGCACCCGCACCGCGCCACCGTGGTGGCCGGGGACCGGGACGAGCTCCTCGCCGGCCTGCGGGCCCTGGCCGACGGACATCCCTCGGCAGCCGTCGTCGGCGCCGGGGAAGACCTTCCGCGCGTGGCCCGCACCGGGCGCACCGCCTTCCTCTTCACCGGACAGGGCAGCCAGCGGGCCGCCATGGGCCGGGAGCTGTACGAGCGGTTCCCCGCCTACGCCCGCGCCTTCGACGAGGTGGCCGCCGCATTCGACCGCCCATGCGCCGGCCACCTCGCCCACCCGGTGCGCGACGTCGTGCTCCTCGCCGGCCACGGCGAGCTGCTCGACCGCACGGAGTACGCGCAGCCCGCCCTCTTCGCCGTGGAGGTCGCGCTCTTCCGGTTGCTGGACACCTGGGGGGTGCGGCCCGACGTCGTCGCGGGGCACTCGATCGGCGGCCTCGCCGCCGCACAGGTGGCCGGGGTGCTCTCCCTGGAGGATGCCGCCGTCCTGGTCGCGGCACGCGGCCGGCTGATGCAGGCGCTGCCGCCCGGCGGAGCGATGGCGGCGGTCGAGGCGACCGAGGAGGAGGCTGCCGAGGCGCTCGCCGGACTGGGCGGGACGGTCGCGATCGCCGCGGTCAACGGCCCCCGCTCGGTGGTCGTCTCCGGTGACGAGGAACCCGTCCTCGCCGTGGCGGCCGGCTTCAAGGAGCGTGGCCGCAGGGCGTCCCGGCTGCGGGTGAGCCACGCCTTCCACTCGCCCCGCATGGACCCGATGCTGGACGAGTTCCACCGTACGGCCAAGGCACTGCGGTACGAGGAGCCCGGCATCCCCGTGGTCTCCGACCTGACGGGCGCTCCCGCCGCGGCGGGGGAACTCGGCACCGCCGACCACTGGACCGAGCACGCCCGGCGGCCGGTCCGCTTCCTGGATCTGGTCCGGGAGCTGCGCGGCTCGGGGGTGACCCGGTTCGTCGAGATCGGGCCGGACTCCGTCCTCACCGGGCTGACCGCCGAGATCCTGACCGCCCAGGACCCGGACGCGGAACCGCCCGCCGTGCTCGTCCCCCTGCTGCGCGGCGGCCGGCCCGAGGCGGCGACGCTCCTGACGGCGCTGGCCCGCCTCCACGCCCACGGGGTGCCGGTCGACTGGCGGGCCGTCTTCGAGGGCTCGCGGCCCCGCACGGTCGACCTGCCCACCTACCCCTTCCAGCGCCGCCGCCACTGGCTCGACGCCACCGTGACCCGCCAGGCCGCCGCCGCGTCCCCGCTCGCCGAGCCCGAGTCGCCCGCGACCGTGAGGAGTTGGGCCGACCGGCACGCGGAACTGTCCGGGCCCGCACTCGACACCGCGCTGCTCGACCTCGTCACGGCGGAGGTGTCCGCGGTACTCGGGCACACGTCCCCCGACGCGGTCGCCCCCGACCGGGTCTTCGTCGAAGTGGGCCTGGACTCCCTCTCCGCCGTCGAACTGCGCACCAGGCTCGCCGCCCGCACAGGTCTGGCGCTCGGCGGGGCCCTCACCATCCGCTATCCCGAACCGGCTTCGCTCGCACGGCACTTGGCCGATCTTCTCCGGGCGAGAAAGGAGCCCGCCGCACCCGCCGAAGGGCCCCTCACCACGCTCTATCTGCGGCTGTGCGCCGCCCAGGAGATCAAGGCCGCCACCGAAGTGGCCATCGCGGCATCCCGGTTGAGGGACACCTTCGGTACGGTGGACCGCACCCGGCACGCGGCCGAACCCGTGGTGCTGGCGCAGGGCGACGCGCGGACCGCGCTGGTCTGCTTCCCCGCCCTCACGGCCCTCTCCGGCCCGCACGAGTACGCCCGGTTCGGCCAGGCGCTTGCCGGTGTACGGGACGTCCTCGCCGTCCCCGCGCCCGGCTACCCCGAAGACAGTGCCCTGCCCGACTCGGCGGAGACCTTCGTGGCGATGCAGGCCGACGCGGTGCAACGCCTCGTCGGCAAGCGGCCGTTCGCCGTGCTGGGGCGGTCCCTGGGCGGCTGCGTCGCCCATGCGGTGACCGCCGAACTCGAACGGCGCGGTACCCCGCCGACCGGCCTGGCCATGGTGGACACCTATCCGATGGACACCGCGACCCTGCCGGGAATGGAGTGGTGGATGCCTGCCATGATCAACGGAATGGTCGACCGGTTCGACGCCTTCGACCTCGGGCTCACCGACAACGGCATCACCACGATGGGCAGTTACCTCACCACCTTCGGCAGCTGGCAGCCCCGGTCGGTCACCACCCCCACGCTGCTGCTCCGCGCCGAGGCCCCCCTCCCCGGTACACCGGACGACTCCGGCCGGGACACCCGCGCCTTCTGGCGGCTGCCCCACGACACCACCGACGTCCCGGGCGACCACTTCTCCGTACTGGAGGAGCACTCGGCGACCACCGCGGCGGCCGTCGAGAGGTGGCTGAGCTCCCAGGACTGAGCCCGCACGCCGGCCCCGGCACGGCGACCGGACCCGCCCCCGATCCACCGCACCGATCCACCGCATCCCGCACCCCGAAAGACACGAGAGAGAAGAACACGATGACCGCACGACAGCCGCTGCACCTCGCCGTGGCACTGGACAACGTCGGCTGGCACCCGGCGGCCGGCACCGGGCCGGACGCCCCGGCCGGGAACCTCTTCGGCCTGGCGCACTGGACCGCCCTCGCCCAGGAGGCCGAACGCGGACTGCTGGACTTCGTCACGGTCGAGGACCCGCCGAAGCGCCCCGCCGGGCACGTGAACCACCGTCTGGACGCCGTCCTCGTCGCCTCGGCGCTGGCCGCGCGCACCGAGCGCATCGGACTGATACCGAGCGTCGTGACCGACCACGCCCAGCCGACGAACGTCGCGAAGGCGATCGCCACCCTCGACCACCTCAGCGACGGCCGGGCCGGCTGGCGCACCCCGGTCACCCCCGCGCGGCCGATCGTGATCGCCGACATCTTCACCCCCGAGGTGCAGACGCCGATGGCGGAACTCTTCGAACGCGCCGCCGACCTGGTACGCGTCGTACGTGCCCTCTGGGACGGCGTGGACGACGAGAAGGCGCTGCGCGACATCGCCGCGCCCGGCCGCTTCGCCCCCGCAGACCCGGACCCGCACGGCAGCTTCACCGAGATCGAGCCCCTCGGCGGCGCGGCCGGCGACTGGATCACCATCGACTCGCCGTCCCTCGCCCCCCGCGCCCCCCAGGGCCACCCGGTCGTGTTCACCGTCGCCCACATCACCCTGCCGTACCGGTACGGGGCGCGCTCGGCCGACGTCGTCTCGGTGACCCCGCACAGCGCCGAGGAGGCACGGGCGACCGTCGAGGAGATCAGGGCCGAGCAGGCGGCGGCCGGGCGCGCGGACCAGAAGGTGCACGTCTTCGGGGACCTCGTGGTCTTCCTCGACAGCGCCCCCGGCCGCGCGGCCGAACGCCTGGCCCGTCTGAACGAGGAGCACGGCGGCACCTACGCCTCCGACGCCGAGATCATCACCGGGACGCCCGCGGAGGTCGCCGACCTGCTCCTGGAATGGCAGGAGGCAGGGCTGTCCGGGTACCGCCTGCGCCCCGGCGCCCTGCCCCACGACCTCCACGCCATCACCCGGGAACTGGTGCCCGAACTCCAGGCCCGGGGCGCGTTCCGGACCTCCTACGAGGCGGACACGCTGCGCGGGCTGCTCGGACTGCCGGTGCTCCCCGCCCCGGAAGTGGCCTGACCCCCGGCCGGGCGCGTGAGCTCACGCGCCCGGCCGGCGGCGGGCTGCTCGGACCGGCCGTGCTCCCGCAGCGAACTCGGAAGGTCGGCCCGGCCCTTCACCCGGAGCTTGCGGTAGGCGTGCGTCAGATGCTGCTCCACCGTGCTGACCGTGATGAACAGCTTCTCGGCGATCTCGCGGTTCGAGTGGCCGGCCACCGCGAGCGCCGCCACCTGCGACTCCGAACCGCTGAGCAGCGTGACACCGGTGTCCCGGTCGTCCTTCACCGCCCGGGACTCCTGCGCGGCGAGCCGCCGGGACAGCGGGGCGAAGCCCTGCTCCTCCGCGATCTCCCGGGCCTGCCGGGCGACCATCCGGGCCCGGCCGCTCTGCCCCGCCCGGATGTGGACCGCGCTCAGATCGGCGAGGGCACGCGCCAGTTCCAGCCGGTCACCGGCCGCGCCCAGCAGGTCCACCGCCTCCCGCAGGAGCACCGCGCGCCGCCTCGGATCCGCCACGGAGGCGGCCGTCCGCAGCGCCGTTCCCCGGGCCCGTGGCTGCGCGGGAGAGACCAGGGCCAGCTGTTCGGACGCCAGACGCCGCGCCTCGTCGGTCCTGCCGAGCCGCAGCAGTGCCGTCACCGCGTCGCTCCGCCACGGTACGAACGCGGGCTGGTCGATGTCCCACTCCCGCAACAGCCGTCCGCACCGCGTCAGATCGTCCAGTGCGGCGTGCAGCAGATCGAGCGAGAGCCGCTGCCTGCCGCGCGCGTGGAGGTACTGGACACCGAACCGTGTCTGGAACAACTGCTCGGGCAGATTCCACGTGCGCGGGACCCCGGTCTCCGGCACGGTGCCCGTCGCGGTGGCGGAGAGCAGCAGACTGGAGAGTGGCGAACCGATCAGAACACCCCAACTTCCCACAGAAATAAGGGACATCGCCTGTCGGGCGGTCTGCTCCGCGAGCCGTGCGTCGCCCTGGCGGACGGCGATCTCCGCCCGGACCGCCGCGAATGTCGCCTGCCACGCAGGGGCGTCCCGTTCCTCGGCCTCCCGGATCAGCGCGTCGCACCAGTCCACCGCCAGGTCCGAACGGTCCGCGTAGACCAGCACGGACAGTGCGAGATGGAGCGAGTCGAACCCTTCGTCGTCCAACGGAGTGGACTGGAGAGCGAGTTCGGCGCTCCGTACGCTGTCCTGGTCCGGGCCCGAACGCAGCAGCGCGTTCAGCACGGCGGCCATCCGCTTCGGCGTGCCTTCCGCCGCCCGGGCCGCCTCGGACCTCCCGGTACGCGCGCTCCCGACGTTCCGTGCCGCCGGCCGTGCGGTACGGAACCGGGAGTCGGTCTCCCGCAGCAGTGCCGGGTGGGAGGCGCGCAGCCACTCCCGCGCGGCGAGGTATTCGGCCGCGGAACCAGCGTCCAGTGTGTCCACGAACCGTTCGAGCTGCCGCAGCGCCAGAACGATCTCGTCCCCGCTGCCGTTCCGGAGCAACCGCCCGAGCAGCGAGACGGTCTGGCACCCCGTCAGGCGGCCCTCACGCAACGCTTCCACCAGCGGCCTCAGCCTGCGGCAGGCCGTGTCCGGGTCGCTCCGGGAGTCGATGAGGCTCCACAGCATGGTGACCGTCACCCGCTGCTCCTCGTCCGAGCAGGCCTCCGACGCCAGGTCGAGGCACGCCTCCGCGAACCCCGTGTCGTCCCGGCGCAGGGCGCCGCGGGCCGCCTCCAGCAGCACCGGGAAGGTGAAGGGCTCGTCGCCGTGGCCGGCCGCCAGCAGATGGACGGCGACCGCGGACGCGGGATCCCCCGCCCCGTGGAGCAGCCGGGCCGCGTCCCGGTGCAGCGACGCACGGTCGGCGGAGGGCATGCCGGCCAGTACGGCGGCGCCCGCGGCGGGGTGGCGGTAGCGGCCCTCGTCCAGGACGCCGATGGCGTCCATGGCCCCCAGCGTCTCGTCCACCTCGGACTGCGGCAGACCCAGCAGACGCGCCAGGCGGTGGTGCGAGCCGGAGGCGTCCAGTACGGCGAGCGCCCGGGCCGCGTCACGGAACCGGCGCCCCGCCCTGCGTACGCACGCGTCCACCGCTCTGCCGAACTCCGCCCCCGCACGGGGTTCCCGCGCGGCCGCCGGGCCGCCGGGCCGTTCGTACCAGTCCTCCGCGAGCGCGCGCAGCAGCAGCGGGTTCCCGCCGCTGAGCCGGTGCCAGGCGGTGGCCGTGGTGCCCGGCGCGAGGACGCCTCCCGGAAGTCCCGCGAGCATCCGTCCGGTGGCCGCGACGGAGAGCGGACGGACCCGCACGCGGGTGAAGTGCCGCTGCCGGAGCAGCGGCGTACGCCAGGCGCGCTCCGTCGCGTCTCCGTCGGTCGGTGGATCGGACTCGGTCACCACGATCAGAACCCGGGCGGCGCGGAGCAGACCGCCCATGTGGATCAGGGAGTTCAGCGACGCGGGGTCGGCGAAGTGCAGGTCGTCGACCGCGACCACCACCGGCGTGCGCTCCGACAACGAGCGGATCAGGTCCCAGTGGATCTGGCCGACATGCGTCGGTGTCGGGCCCGGGGACAGCAGGTCCGCGTCGCAGGACGCCGTTTCGCCGCATTCCTGGGGCAGGTGCAGGGCCCGGGTACGCTCTTCGGGCGCGAAGTGCTCGCGCCCGAAGAGCTGTGCGACGACGCCCAGCGGTACGTCCTGCTCCGAGCACCTGGCCGCCGCGTGCAGTACCACCGCGCCCTCACGGCCGGCGATCTCGCCGAAGACGTGGAGCAGTTCGGTCTTTCCGGCGGCCACCGGGCCGCTCACGGCGACGACGCTCCCTCGTCCGCCGAGACAGTCGGCCAGCAGCTCTCGAAGTCGCGTCAACTGGTTCTCACGCTCGACAAAAACCACAGCAAGCTCCACATCTCGACGACGCAGCCGCGTCGCGCGCATTTCGGACATCTGCTCTCGGGTGGGGACCGGCGAGGGCGTCAGGGCCGGGGCCGCGGCGGTGCGGCCCCGGGCAGCAGACGTTCCTGGATCAGCGCCGCGATCCGGTCCTGGTGCAGGAGGGGGAAGAAGTGGCCGCCGGTGAAGGTCAGCACCTCGGTGGGGCCGGTGGTGTGGCCCTGCCAGGCCCGCGCCTCCTCGGCCGTCACCTTGGGGTCGTCGGTGCCGGTCAGCACGGTGACCGGGGTGTCGAGGGCGGTGCCGGGGCGGTACCGGTAGCGCTCGATCGCCCGGTAGTCGCCGCGCAGCGCGGGCAGGATCATCTCCACCAGCTCCGGCTCCTCCAGCAGGGCGGCCGGAGTGCCGCCCTGCCGCACGATCTCCGCCAGCAACGCCTTGTCGTCGGCGAGATGGAGCGTCTCCTCGCGGCGCGTCGACGGGGCGCGGCGACCCGAGACGAAGAGCGCGGCGGGGCCCGTACCGGTGGCCGCGGACAGCCGGCGGGCCGTCTCGTACGCCACCACCGCGCCCATGCTGTGGCCGAGGAACGCGGGCGGCTCGTCCCACCGGGGCGCGAGGACCCCGGCGAGCGCGTCGGCAAGGCTCCCGATGTCCTCGGCCGGCGGCTCCGACCGGCGCTCCTGGCGCCCCGGGTACTGCACGGCCAGCACCTCCACCCGGGGGTGGAGCATCGCGGAGAGCGCGAACCAGAAGCCCGCCGACCCGCCGGCGTGCGGAAAGCACACCAGACGGGCACCGGCTCCGGGGGAGGGGTGGAAGCGCCGGATCCAGAGGTCGGTGTCGAGCCCGGCCGTCATGCGCGAGCCCCTTCCTGGTCGCGCTCGGCCGCCCGGGCCCGGTCGGGCCGGGGCAGCGCGGCGAGCAGCTCGCGGGTGTACGGATGGGCGGGCCGGTCGAAGATCTGCTCCACGTGCCCCGACTCGACCAGCCCTCCGTCCTTCATCACGATGACCCGGTCGCTCACGTGGTGGACGACGCCGAGATCGTGCGAGATGAACAGCAGGGCCAGACCCAACTCCCGCTGGAGCTCCGCCAGGAGGTCGAGAACCTGCGCCTGGATCGACACGTCGAGCGCGGAGACCGGCTCGTCGCAGACGATCAAACGGGGCTCGGTGGCCAACGCTCTGGCGATGGCCACCCGTTGGCGTTGGCCGCCGGAGAGCTGCAGCGGGCGCCGGTCGGTGAGCGCGGCCGACAGGCCGACCTGGCCCAGGAGTTCGGCGACCCGCGCCGCCCGGGCCCGCCCGCGCGGAATGCCCGCCCTGGCCGCGGCCTCGGCGATGATCCGCCGCACGGTGTGCCGGGGGTCGAAGGAGCCGAGCGGGTCCTGGTGGACCACCTGGACATGGCGGCGCCGGTCACGGCGGGCCCGCTCGGGCAGGCCGCTCCACGCCTCCCCCTCGAACCGTACGGAGCCCTCGTCCGGCTCCACCAGGCCCAGCGCGATGCGCGCAGTCGTCGTCTTGCCGGACCCGGACTCGCCGACCAGCCCCAGGGTCTCGCCCGCGGCTACATGGAACGAGACGTCGCGCACCGCGGTCCAGGACCCCCCGCCGGGCGCCCGGAAACTCTTGGAGACGCCCGCCACCTCCAGCAGCGCCGGACCCGCGACCCCCTCCCGGTGAACCGCAGCCGCAGCCGTCGCCGTAGTCGCAGCCGTCGCCTTCGCCCGGGGCCGGGAGGCGTCCGGGCTCGCGAGCGGGACCGTCTCGCCGGGGTGCCAGCAGAGCGTCAGGTGCCCGTCCCCGCCGGCGTCCGCCGCCGGGAGTTCCGTACGGCACCGGTCGTCGGCCAGCAGGCAGCGGGCCGCGTACGGGCAGCCGTCCGGACCGGCGGCGGGACGGCGCGCGGCGGCCACCGAGAGCGCGCGGCCCTTGGAACCGACCGTCGGCACCGCCGCCAGCAGGGCCCGGGTGTACGGGTGCCGGGGTTCCTCCAGCACGTCCGCGGCCCGCCCCTGCTCGACGACCAGGCCGCCGTACATCACCGCGACCCGGTCCGCGAGCCTGGCCACCACCGACAGGTCGTGACTGATCAGCAGGAGCGCCGTCCCCTCGCCGACCAGCCGGCCCAGCAGCTCCAGCACCTGGGCCTGCACGGTCACGTCCAGCGCCGTCGTCGGCTCGTCCGCCACCAGCAGCTCCGGCGCCCCGGACAGCGCGGAGGCGATCAGCGCGCGCTGGCGCAGCCCGCCGGACAACTGGTGCGGATACTCCGCCGCCCGCCGCTCCGGATCGGGGATGCCCGCCTCCGACAGCAGCGCGAGCGTCCGCTCCCGCACCTCGGGACCGGCGGCGAGCGCATGCTCCCGCAGCGTCTCGCCCACCTCCGCGCCCACCGTGCGCAGCGGGTCGAGCGAGACCAGCGCGTCCTGGAGCACCAGGCCGATGCGGCGCCCCCGCACGGCACGCCACTGACGCTCGGAGAGGGCCGAGAGGTCGGTGCCGTCGAATTCGAGCCTGCGGGCGGAGACCGAGGCGTGGTTCCCGGTCAGCCCGAGCAGGGTGCGGGCGGTCACGCTCTTGCCCGACCCCGACTCCCCGACCACGGCGAGGCATTCGCCCCGGTCCAGCGAGAAGGAGACGTCACGCACGGCGCGTACCTCCCCGTCGCGCCGGAAGGTGACGTCCAGCCCTTCGACGGTCAGCAGCGGTGACACGGTGGGGCTCATCGGTCGGACCTCCGGGTGAAGCGCTGCTGGGCGTAGCGGCCGACCACGTTGACGGCGATCACCGTCGTCGTGACGGCCGCGCCGGGGAACACGCCGATCCACCAGGCCGTCTGGAGGAAGTCGCGCCCCGCGGAGAGCAGCGCCCCCCATTCGGGCGAGGGGGCGGCGGGGCCGAGGCCGAGGAAGCTGAGCCCGGAGGCGGAGATCAGCGCGGTGCCGAACCCCACCGTCGCCAGGGTCAGCAGGGGCGCCAGGGCGTTCGGCAGGACGTGCCGCAGCACGATCTGGCGGCGCGGCAGACCGAGGGCGACCGCGGACTCGATGTAACCGGAGCGGCGCACCACCAGGGCCTCCGCGCGGACGAGCCGCGCGTAGCCGGGGACGAAGGCGATGCCGATGGCCAGCATGACGTTGACCGTGCCGGTGCCCAGCACGGTCACCACCAGCAGCGCGAGGAGGAGTCCGGGCAGCGCCAGCAGGATGTCGGCCAGCCGCATCAGGATGCCGTCGGCCGCCCGGCCGCCCAACGCCGCGGCGAGACCGATCACGGCCCCTCCGGTGACCGCGATGACCGTCGAGCCGAAGCCCAGCAGCAGGGACGGCCGGGCGCCGTGGAGGATGCGCGAGAACAGGTCCCGGCCCAGCTGGTCGGTCCCGAGCCAGTGCGCGGAACTCGGCCCCTTCAGCGCGTCGAGCGGATCGATCGCGGACGGCGGGACGTCGGTGAACAGGCCGGGAGCCACCGCGACCAGCACGATGAGCAGCAGCAGGGTGCCCGCCACCACCACGGCCGGCGGAACGGACGTGAACGCTCCGGCCCGGCGCCGTGCCCGCGGCGGCGCGGGCACGGCGCCGGCGGAGCCGCCGGTGGCGGGTTCGGGGACGAGAGTAGGTGCCATGGGTCAGGCGCTCCTGAGCCGCGGGTCGAGGACGGGATAGAGCAGCTCCACCACGGTGGAGATCACGACGAAGACGAAGGCCGAGAGCAGCACCACGCCGATCACCACCGGCATGTCCTTGGCGCTCACCGCCTGAAGGGCGAGCGAGCCGATTCCCGGCCGGCCGAAGACCGTCTCCACCAGCACCGCGCCCCCGATCAGCGACCCGGTGAGCCACCCCGTCAGAGTGAGCAGCGGTACCGCGCAGTGCCGCAGGGTGTGCCGGATCCGTACCGCCGTCCGGCCCACTCCGCGTGAGCGGGCGGTGACCACGAACGGCTGCTCCAGGGCGGCTTCGAGCCCCTCGCGCAGCACCTGCGCCAGCACCCCGGTGAGCGGGAGCGCCAGGGTGACGGCGGGCAGTACCAGCGAGGCGAAGCCCTCCGCCCCGGCCACCGGGAAGACGTGGAACTGGAAGGAGAACACCGTCAGCAGCACGATTCCGACCCAGTAGGACGGGGTCGACGCCGAGATGAGCTCCCAGACCGAGGCGACCGCCCGGAAGGCGGGCCGGCGCCCGGCCGTCGCCACCGCGGAAACCACCGCGAGGACGACGGCCAGGAGCAGGGCCGCCAGCGCCAGCTGCACGGTCGGCCAGAGCTGATCACCTATCAGCGACCACACCGGGCGCTGGAGTTGGTACGACTGCCCCAGGTCGCCCTGGAGGAGCCGTCCCAGGTAGTGCAGGTACTGGTCGGCGACGGGCCGGTCGAATCCGTACTCCCGGGCGATCTCCGCCCGCACCTCGGGGGAGCCGGCGTTGGAGGGGCCGAGCAGGACGGATACGGGATCACCGGGGATGAGCTGGAGGGTGAGGAAGGCCAGGGTCGCCGCCCCCAGCAGGACGGCCGCTGCCGAGCCCAGCCGCCTGGCGACCCCGCCGGCCAGGGCCGTCGCCGACGCCGTCACTTCTTGGCCAGCCAGGCGTCGTAGTACGTCAGCCAGTTGCTCGCGTTGAAGGTGAGCCCCTTCACCTTGTCGGACTGCCCGACGAGGGACACCTGCGTGTACAGGGGAACGACGACCGCGAGATCGATGCCCCGCTGCTGCACCTTCGGGTAGACGTCGGCGCGGGTCTTCTCGTCCAGCGTGGAGCGGCCCTGGTCCGTCCACGTGTCGAAGGACCGGTCGGTGAGGAAGGTGGCGTTGATGCCGCCCTTGGCGGGCGCGCTGCCGGAGTTGAAGAAGAGCCACAGCACGTCCGGGTCGAACCGGGGCCAGCTGAGGTCGATGATGTTCGCCTTGCCGCCGTAGACCTTGGTGTTGTACGTACCGATGTCCAGGTTCGGCCGCTTGACCTCGACGCCGATCTTCTTCAGGTCCGCCTGCACGGCCTGCCCGAGCACGTCACGCCCCTCGCGGGTCGCCTGGATGGACAGCTGCGGCCACTCCACGGTGAGCCGCTTGCCCGCCTTGGTGCGGTACCCCTGCGCGTCCTTGCCGGTCCAGCCGGCCTCGTCCAGCAGCTGGGCCGACAGCTTCGGGTCGTAGGGCCAACTGCCCTCGAGGGACTTGTCGTAGTTCGGCGTGGTCGGGCTGATCGGGCTCCAGGCGCGGGGGTACTGGCCGAAGGTGACGGTCTTCACGTCCTGCTCGACGTCGATGCCGCGCTGGATCGCCTTGCGCACGCGGACGTCGTCCAGCGGGGCCAGCGAGCCGTTGAGCCAGAGGTTGTAGTTGCCGCCCGGGTTGGCCCGGGAGATCAGCTCGAAACCGGGAGTCGACTTGAGCGCGGTGACGTTCTGCGGCGGAATGGCCTTCGCCACCTGCACCTGACCACTCGTCAGCGCTCCGGCGCGTACCGAGGCGGTGGGCAGGAAGCGGACGACCACCTTGTCGAGGTAGGCGGCGCCGGTGTGGGTCGCCGTCTCCGGGGCCCAGGCGTAGTCCGGGTTCCGGGTGAGCGTCGCCGACTGGCCCTTGGTGTAGGCGCTGAAGACGAAAGGACCGCTGCCCACGTCGGCCGGACCGCCGGCGGCGAGCTTGCCCGAGCCGGCCTTGAGCGCCTCGGGGGAGTAGAAGCCCAGATATGTGGTGCTGGCCGCCTGCAGGAAGGGGGCGAACGCCTTGGAGAAGTTGACCTTCACCGTCTGCGGGTCGACGACGTCGGTACCGGTGTAAGGGCCGAGCAGGTTCGCCGCGTACAGCGACTTGGTCTCCTTGGCCACGATGTGGTCGAAGTTGGCCTTCACGACCGAGGCGTCGAACTTCGACCCGTCGGTGAAGGTGACGTCGTCGCGCAGGTGGAAGGTGTAGCTCTTGAAGTCGTCCGACACCTCCCACTTGGTGGCCAGCCACGGGTGGAACTTCCCGTCGGAGTCCTGCGAGACCAGCGAGTCGAACACCCCGCGCGCGATCTCCGCGGTCACGTCCTGCGTGCTGGCGTGGATGTCCCAGGAGACGGGCTCGGTGTCGACGGCGGTGGTGAGCGTCCCGCCCGACACCGGCTTGCCCGAACCCGCCGCCTTGGTGGTGGTGTCTCCGCCGGACGAGCAGGCGGAGAGGAGAAGGAGACCGCTCACCCCCACCGCGAGGGTGCGGCCGAGTCTGGACAGGGAGGGGCGCATGGCGGAACTCCAGGAGTGGGTGCCCCCGTGGGGGCCGGAGGATGCGGAGGATGCGGGGTACGAAAGACGCGTCGGCTCAGTCACGCGGAGCTCCCGCCGCGAGAGCGGAGGCGCCGACGATCTGCAGGGAGGCGTCCTCGCCCGGTGCGTGCACCCCGACGGACTGGATGTCGCGGAAGTGCCGCTCCAGCGGATTGCCCTGGGCGAGACCGGGGTTGCCGAGCAGGCGCACCGCGGTCTGAACCGCGCTGGTGACATGGCGCACGACCAGCACCTTCGACGCCAGGGCGTCGGCACCCGACACGGGAAGGCCCCGGTCCACCCGGTCGGCCGTCGCGAAGATCAGCTGCTCGGCGGTGGAGAGCAGGGTCTCGATCTCGCCGGCGGCCTGACGGAAGCGGTCCGTCGTGGCCAGCGGACGGCCGAGACCGGAGGGCACCCGCTCGTGGCCCCAGGTGGTCGTGAAGTCCTGCGCGGCCCGCGCCACCCCCAGGTAGAGGGAGGACGAGAGCAGCATCGTGATGCTGCCGGGCAGTGTGCCGGGTGCCGGCGGGGTACCGGGGTGCTCCAGCTCGTGCACGTACTCCGCGGGAATCTCGACGTCCCGGAACTCCACCTCGTGGCTGCCCGTCGCGCGCATTCCCAACTGGAACCAGGTGGGCACGATGTCGATGCCGGGCGTGTCCCCGGGGACGATGAAGTTGCCCAACCTGGGCGAGGGTTCGTCGGTCACCGCCCAGACCAGGAAGTAACTGAGGCCCTCCGCACCGGTGACGAAGCGCTTGCGCCCGTTGATCGACCATCCGTTCGCCGTTCGCCGTGCGACGGTCGTCGGAAGGCCGTGGGTGGATGATCCCAAGTCCGGTTCCGCGCGGGCATGGTTGAGCAGTGTCGGACGCTCGGCGGACTCCGCCAGTACCCGGGCGTAGAGCTCCTCGGGCCACGGACTCCGGGTCTGGAGGAGGTGCGGGACGATGGTCATGCCGGCGATGAGCGCCGTCGACGGATCGCCACGTCCCACCGCCAGCAGGATCTTCGCGACCTCGGTGAAGGTCGCCCCGGAGCCGCCGTAGCGGGCATCCACTCCAGCAGTCAACAGCCCCGTCTCATGCAGTAGTTGGATCGGTTTGTGGGGAAAGGCCCCGGTGCGGTCGTACTCGGCGGCGGTGGCCGCGAGCGAGGCGGTCACCTCGTCCAGTCGGCCGAGGTCGGCGGGTATCGGCCGGCTCTCGGTGGCGGAGCTCATCGGCCCTCCAGCGCGGCGGAGAAGGTGAGTTCGGAGGCCATGGGTGCTTCCTAGGTCTTGGGTCGGGCAGTTGTCCGGCCACGTGGGGCGGCGCGGCGGGCAAGGGTGTGCGGTGCTCCGGGCCGCGCGCTACCGCCGGGCCGCGAAGGACCCGGGTGTACGGCGGTCATGGGGGGCCGAAGGTTGTGGCGGGGAAGGGCGCGCGAAGGCGCGCGGCCGTGCGGAGGGGGTGGTGTTCACCGGAGTCCGGCAGGACCCGCGCGTCGACTCAGCGACAGCTGGTCGACCAGACCTTTCCGAAGTCCACGACTCGGCACTGGGTCAGACGGGGCGTCAGGTGATCGCTGAGTCCGTGGTGGCATGCGGCAGCGCCTGCCGGGTACCGGCTGGACTCCCTCACCATCTCAGGCCTGAACATGGCACTGAGCATGCAGGAAAGGGGCACTCTGCGTCCAATGCCGAATACTGATCGGGATCGATCGCGTCTGCTTATCGGTGCGCCGCGAGGGGGGAGCCGGCGCTGCCGCCGGGGCCGTACGGTGATTCTCCCCGTGCCGCACCGCCTGGCAACGCTCTTCCGGAACGACGGAACGACGGAACGACGGAACGACGGAACGACGGAACGACGGAACGACGGCTCAGCGACGCGACGGGAACGGAGGCCGCGGTGGGAGAGTGCCCCGGAGAGCCCGCCGGGAGTCCTGGCGCGGAGGACTTCCGGCGGGCTCTCCCCGCTTCCTCACTGTGCGGCGTCCGCCGCCTCCTCGTCGGGCCCCGCGGGCGTGAGGCGCCACACGGTCCCTTCCTCGTTGGCCGACAGCAGCAGGGCGCCCGAGGGGTCCGCGGCGAGTCCGGCGAACGACCTCGGAATTCCGGGCATCCCGTGGGAGAACAGCGCCCGAGGCGCCCCCGGGACGTCCAAGGACGGTACGACCGGCAGGTCTTCGGCGTCCGTCCGGGTCTCCCCGGTCGCGAGCGAGACGGCGACCAGCCGTCGCGTGCCCGTCTCGACCGTGAAGACCTCGGCCCCGAGGACCGCCAGTCCCTGGGGCCGGTCGAGACCGTCCGCGAGGACGCGCGGGCCGTCCTCGTCGACGCGGAGGACGGCACCGAGTGCCTCGTCGCTCACGTAGCAGGTGCCGTCCGCGTCCAGGGCCACGTCGACCGGCCCCGGGAGTCCTCCGACGAGCACGCCCACGACGTCGTTCTCGTCGATCGTCAGGATCCGGCCACGGTCCGCCTCGACGACGAACAGCGGACCGTCCCGGTGCGCGGCGATCCCCAGCGGCCTGGCCAGACCGGTGGCCCGGACCCGGGTGGTACCCGCCCCGGGGTCGTGGGTGGCGACCTCCCCGTACTGCGAGGTGGTGTGCAGCAGCGTGCCGTCGGACGTGATGCCGTGGGCGAACGTGCGCAGCACCGTCGAGGCGTCGGCAGCCGTCCGTGGTTCGGCGCCTTTCCGCGTCGGTCCCTCTGGCGCGGTCAGCCGGTAGTGGTCCGCCGTGAAGACCGTGCTCCCCAGGCCCGTCACCCCGTACGGGCCGACCAGTCCCCGTCTGACGACGTCGCGGGTCCGGCCGTCCGGGTGCAGTTCGCTGACACCGCCACCGGCGTAGCTGGAGACGAACATGCGGTTCTCCGCGTCGAACGCCGCGTTGTCGAGCCCCACCAGGCCGGAGGTGACGACCGAGCGGGATCCCTTTCCGTGGAGGTCGATACGGGTGACGAAGCCGGCCACGCCCCGGGAGAGCACGTGCAGGACGCCGCCCCGGTCGAAGCGGACCGCGACCGGCTCGTGCACCTCCCGCGCGACCCTCTCGGCCACGCCCCCGTCGGGCGGAACCCGCCAGACCTCGCCGGTCATCATGTGCGGGTAGTAGAGGCAGCCGTCCGGCCCGGCCTGCATCGCGTTGCCCATGGCCAGGCCTTCCGCGAGGACCACCGGCTCCCGGCCGTCAGGGAAGAGCTCGAGCAGCCGGCCGCCCATTCTCATCTCGTTGACGAAGAGGCGGTCGCCGACGCAGGTGATGCCGTTGGGGAGCATCACCTGGTCCGAGACGACGGAGTACGCGCCGAGCGGGCTGCGGCGCCAGACGATGCCGGGCACCAGATCGGCGACGTACATCGATCCGTCGGCCCCGAAGGCGAGGTCGTCCGGGGACCGCACCGGGCAGTCCTCCGGTGTCACCACGTCGGTGTCGCCGCTCGCGAGGTCCACCGCGCTGATCGTGCCCAGCAGGTACTGGGCGACGTACAGCCGTCCGTCCGGACCGAACGCGACACCGTTCGAACCACGCAGCGGATTGGGGTCGTTGAGCCGTTCGGCCCGTCGGCGGTGCCGATCGGGCGGCTTCGGCCCGGCCGCGCGCCGCCGATGGTCCCCGGGCGTGCCCGCCGCCGGCTCGGCACCGCTGCCGGTGCGTCGCTCCGTCACGCCCGGTCCCGCCCGGCCTCGGCCAGCACCTCGTCCAGGCCGTCGCCCTCGCGCCATTCCCGCAGGAGCGAGTGGAACGCGACCGGCCCGTCCCCGAAGGACTGCCCGCGCTTCCTCGGGTCGCCCTCGTTGTTGTAGTAGCCGGGGGTGCACTCCGCCTGGAAGGCGTGCAGATCCGCCGCCTTCTCCCGGATGGTGGCGACCCAGGCGCTCTCCGCCTCCGCCGAGGGCTCCACGTACGCGGCCCGGCGGTCGCGTGCGGCGGCGACGACCGCGGCCACGTGGCTCGCCTGTTCGTCCAGCACGTGCGTGAAGTTGACGGAACTGGCGTTCTGCAGCGGGCCGAGCTGGAAGAGGTTCGGGAAGCCGTGGCTGTAGAAGCCGTGCAGGGTCCTGGGGCCCTGCTGCCAGGCCTCCTTCAGGGTGATCCCGCCCCGGCCCGTGACCGGCAGGCTGCCCGTGAGGACGCCGGAGGCGCCGACCTGGAACCCGGTGGAGAAGATGACGCAGTCGACCTCGTAGGCGGTCCCGCCGGCCACGACGGCGTTCTCGGTGATCTCCTCCACGCCGTGGCTGTCCGCGGTGTCGACCAGGGTGACGTTGGGGCGGTTGAACGTCTGCAGATAGTGATCGCTGAAGGTGGGGCGCTTGCACATGTAGCGGTACCACGGCTTGAGCAGCTCGGCGGTCCGCGGGTCGTCCACCACCGACTCCACGCGTGCGCGGATCTCGTCCATCTTCCGGAAGTCGGCGAGCTCGTACGCCTGTTCGCGCTCCTCGCTCGACAGGTCCTGGTAGCCGTCGCTCGGGATCAGCTTCTGCTGCAGGCGCGCGGTGCTGGTCCAGCCGTCGTTCACCAGATCCTCGTCCACCTGCCCGCCGGTGACGAGCGAGAGGAAGTTCTCCCGGCGACGGTGCTGCCAGCCGGGCTCCAGCGCGGCGGCCCACGCCGGGTCGGTGGGGCGGTTGCCACGGACGTCGACGGAGGAGGGGGTGCGCTGGAACACGTACAAGTGCTCCGCGTCCGCGCCGAGATGGGGCACGCACTGGATGGCGGTGGCGCCCGTGCCGACGAGGGCGACACGTTTGTCCGCGAGCGCGCTCAGACCGCCGTCCGCGCTGCCGCCGGTGTAGGCGTAGTCCCACCGGCTGGTGTGGAACGTGTGCCCCGCGAACTTCTCGATCCCCGGGATGCCGGGGAGCTTCGCCTCGCTCAACGTGCCCTGGGCCGTGACCACGTACCGTGCGAGCATCCGGTCTCCGCGATCGGTGTCGACGAGCCACGCGGACTCCTCCTCGATCCAGCGCAGGCCGGTGACGCTCGTCCGGAAGAGCGCGTCGCGGTAGAGGCCGAAGGTCCGGCCGATCGCCCGTGCGTGCTGGCGGATCTCCTCGCCCGGCGCGTACCTCCAGCGGGGGACGTAACCGACCTCCTCCAACAGAGGCAGGTAGATGTACGACTCGATGTCGCAGTGGATTCCCGGGTAGCGGTTCCAGTACCAGGTGCCGCCGAAGTCCGCGCCGCGTTCGATCACCCGGATCGAACCGACGCCCGCCTGGCGGAGGCGGGCCCCCGCGAGGAGTCCGCCGAAGCCGCCGCCGACGATCGCCACGTCGACGGTGTCGTGGTGCGGCTCGCGTACGAAGTCCCCTTGCGCGTAGGGGTCTTCCTGGTAGTAGCCGAAGCTTCCGGTGGTCGGCCGGTACTGCTGTGCGCCGTCGGTCCTGATCCGCCGCTCGCGCTCGGCCCGGTAGCGGGCCCGGATCCGGTCGAGGTCGAGGTCGAGCGCGGGGTCGGGGCCGGGCTCGTGCGACCTCTTGCCGGAGGGGCCGGAGGAGGGTGTCGCGGGGGAATGGGGGGAGGACATGCGTTCTCCTTGCGTTGTTCGGATGCTTGTCGGCGGGACGACGCGGTCCGGCCGGTGCGCACCGGCTCCGCCGCCGGATTCCCGTACGACTCCGGTGGGCGGGGTGTGTGCGTCACGGGCGGGCCGGACGGCAGCCGCCCGCTCCGCCGGAAGGGAAGGGCCTACGGGTCTCCCGTAGGCCCACGCGCCCCCTGCCGGGCCTCGCCGGGCGTCTTCTCCGCGCGTCGAGGCCGACGTGCCGCCGGAGCGGAACCTGGCCGCGGGGCAGACCCGGCCCAGGGCGGGGGTCGTCCATGACGAGACTCCTCGCGTGGGGTGGGGGAGCGACGGAGCGGTGCGATGAGGCATATGCATAATACATGCGATGTGTGTAATGCACGAGGATGATCGGCTCTTCAACTTCCTTGCGGAGCGGGCGAACCGGGATGTGATGGGCCGATCAGGGGCGGGGTGCGCGCATGTGGATCAAGGCCGCCATCCGTTCAGGTATATACCCTCCCCTACGGCTTTCGGGTGTGTTCGAAAAGGGTGATTATGCGGTGAAAGCACCACTCGTTACGACCCACAAAGGGAGTACACATGCTTCGCCGTATCGCGATCACGGTGGCCACCGTCGCCGCTGCCGGGCTGATGGCCGCAGGTCCTGCCGCAGCTCACGACAACGACAAGGGCGGTGAGTCCGTCGAGGTCGCCGCGGGCTACTTCCAGGCCGAGGCCTCTCGTGAGAGCGCCGAGTACCTCAACCTCGGTGGCCCGTACGGAATCACGTACGCCAACGAGGAGCACGAGGCCGCCTCGCTCGAGGGCGGCTTCCTCTGGGCTCAGTACCTGAACAACAACTGACCCGTTCCGCCTGGTGCGGGGCCCGCTTCCCTGACGGGGGCGGGCCCCGTCCGCGTTCACGGGGAGGTCGTAAGCTGGGCGGCAGCCCGGATCGGGCGGCCCGGCGGGCAAAGGGGGAGCCGTGGGGAATGACCGTGTGCTGGGTTCGCTGCGCCGTATCGGCCTGGCCGTCTGGCCCGGCCTGCCCCGGCCGGTCGGCGGTCCGGTCGGCGGGCCGGCGGACGGGGGAGCCCGGGGCCGGGCACGCTCGCGGGACCGGGAGCGTCTGGTCAGGGCGGAGTGGGAGGCCCTCCGCGCCCGGCTTGCCCCGGCGGCGGCCGAACACGTCGCACGGGTGGGGGAGCTGCTCGCGGACCCGCGCCTGGAGTTCACTCCCGAGTCCGGAGAGGGCGGAGTGCGCCGGGACTACCTCCTGGCCACCGACGCCTATCAGGCCGCCGGCAAACTTCTGGACGAGGCGGCGGACCTGCCCGACCTCGCCGCCGCGGTGGTCCTCGCCGACCGCGCGCTGGAGCTGTTCGCCGCCGCGCGGGCCCGCCATCTGGGGCAGCGCCCCCGCGTGCCACGGCCGCGCTGCTTCTACAACCCACTGCACGGGCCGGCTGCCGAACCGCCCCGGGATCAACGGGGCCGGAAGGGGCGGCGGGTCGTCGCACGGGAGGCCGCCGCCGCCCGCCGCCCCGCCTGCGAACCCTGCCGGCTGGCCCTGTTGGCGGGGGAGACCCCCGACGTGCTGCCCGCCCTGTGGACGGCCCGGGACCAGCGCGGCAGGCCGGTGACCCTGCTGGTGCCCTACTACGCGCTGCCCCGCCAGGCGTCCATCTGGGCGGGCACGGCCTGCGGTTCGTACGATCCGGAGGCGTCCGGCAGGGTCCTGCGCGGGGAGCACCGGACCCGCCCCACCGACTGACCGCCGGGCCGCTGCCGGGGCCCGCCCGCCCGCGGCCGGCCGGTGAGTGTCGGGCCGGTGAGCGCCCTGCCGGTGAGTGTCCGGCCTACTTCGTGGTGCGCCGGGCGTTCGCCGTCTTGCGCGCCGGGGCGCGCTTCGTGGTGCCGGTGCTGCGGGCGGCCTGCTTCTCGGTGGCCTTGCCTCCGGTGCTGAGCGTGCCGGAGCTGGTTTCGAGGTGGGCGCGGACGAACCACTGGAACTGCTCCAGGCCGCGCAGATGCTCGATCAGGAGGTCCTCGGTGACCGGGTCGATGGCACCCACCCGTTCCACCGCCTTCCGGTGGCTCTCGATGATGCCGGTGTAGACGAGGTCCAGGGCGGCGAGATGGGCGATCGCGTCGGCCCGGCCGATGCTGTAGTCGTCCCAGGTGCGCTCGGCCACGAGGACACCCGGCGTGCCCTGCGGCTCGCCCCCGAGGGCCGAGATGCGCTCGGCCGCAGAGTCCGCCATCTCGCGTACGGCGACGGTCTGCGGATCGAGCATCTCGTGGACCGCGATGAAGTGCGGGCCCACCACGTTCCAGTGGATGTGCTTGAGGGTGAGGGCCAGGTCGTTGAGCGCGTGCAGACGCAGCTTCAGCGCGTCGATCACCGCGGCCCCCTCCTTGGTGGAGAGGCCGGGGACGGTGTACTGGGGGGTGGGGGTCTTGGGGGGCATGTCGCTCCTGCTCGTGGGAATGGCCGGACAACGCCTAGTCCTGCCCCCGCCTGCCCGGCCCCCACTCCCGTGACCGTGCCGTGCCACTGGATTGGTCCCGCATCAGGTCCGGTCGGCTCACCGGACCCTTCACCGGCCGGCGGTACATGGTCGCGGAGGAGCCGGAGCGGTCTGGCCGGCGCCGGGTGACGCTCAACGCCGGCGGGCGGACCAGCCGGCGCCTATCCCCGCCACGTGCAGGGCGAGGGCGAGCAGGCCGAGCAGCATGACGTTGCCGGACGAGAAGACATCGTTCGTGGTGATGTCCGCGGCGTTGATCAGGAAGGAGATGAAGAACAGGACCGCTGCGACGATGGCGAGCATGGAAGGGTTCCTCTCGGATGGAGACGGCCGCATGGGGCCGTCTCCGCGGAATCCCGCCGCTTCCTGGGCGGGACATGACATCCAGTACCCCCGAACACAGCGCTCAGACGGGCTGCTTCACCCTTCGTGCCACGGTGGATCGGCCGGAGGGGTGTCCGGCCGGTCGAGGCGGGACGGGCCGCGTCGGGTGTCCGGCCTCGGTCCGCTGGACACCGCCCCGCACCCCGGTCGCCCGCCCGCGCCGCGCGGACCAGGTCGCGTGCCGCCGGTCGGTGCGAGGGAGGAACCTTGTGCAGTACGTTCGCCTCGTGACCGATTTCAACTGGTTCATCAGTCGATGAGTGATTCCTCCCTGGTGCTGCTGGTACTGGCGGCCGTGATCGTGCTGTTCTCGCTGAACCGCCTGCCCGTCGAAGCGGTCGCCCTCGGTTCCGCGCTGGCCCTCGTGGGCATCGGAGTGCTGACGCCGGCCCAGATCTTCTCCGGTTTCGGCGACCCGGTGGTGGGTTTCGTGGCGGCGCTGTTCGTGGTCAGCGCCGGTCTCGAAGTGACCGGGGTGACCGCCAGGGCGGGACAGGTCCTCGCGGCCCGTACCGGGAAGAGCCGCTGGCGGCTGGTCGCGCTGACCCTGGTCTCCGTCGCCGGCCTGTCGGCGCTGATCACGATGAACGGCGCGGTCGCCGCGCTGCTGCCGGTGGTGGTGATGCTGGCGGTCCGGGTGGGCATGCCACCGTCCAAACTGGTGATGCCGCTGGCGTTCGCCGCGCACGCCGGGTCGATGCTGGTACTGACCGGGACCCCGATCAACGTGCTGGTGTCCGACGCGGCGAAGGAGGTGACCGGCCGGGGTTTCGGCTTCTTCTCCTTCCTCTGGGTGGGCGTCCCGCTGGTCGCCGGGACGGTCGCGGCGGCCGTCTTCCTCGGCGACCGGCTGCTCCCCTCCCGTCGCCCGGCCGCACTCCCGCCGGACCTGAGCAACCACACCCTCACCCTCGTCGCCCACTACGGTCTCGGCGACAATCTCGGCGGTCTCGTGGTGCCCCCACGGGCGCCGTGCGTCGGTTCGACGTATCCCTCGCTCGGCACCGGGGGCGGCGGCCTCGTCGTGCTCGGGGCGCTGCGCGGGGACTCGGAGGACCACGAGCTGCGCAGCACCGACGAGCTCGCCCCGGGCGACCAGGTCGTGGTCCGGGGAACACCCGAGGAGCTGAACGCTTTCGCGGAGCTCCACGGGCTGGTGCCGCAACGGGCCCGGCTGGGTGAACAGCGGGCCGGTGCGCTCGTCAACCGGGAGGTCGGGCTGGCGGAGGTGCTGATCTCGCCGCGCTCGTCACTGGTCGGCGCGCGCGTCTTCCCCGGCCTGCTGACGGAGGCCCAGGACATCGTGGTGCTCGCCGTGCACCGGGACGGACAGAACGCCGACCCCGGCACCGTCACGCTGCGCGCGGGCGACACCCTTCTGCTGCACGGGTCCTGGCCCGCGCTCAGCGGCACCGCGTCGGTCTACTCCGACGACCTGCTGCTGGTCGACTCCCCGGCGGCGGTCCGCCGCCAGAACACCCCTGTGGGACCCGCCGGACGGCGGGCTCTCGCCGTGATGACCGCGATGGTGATCCTGCTCGCCTCCGGGCTGGTCTCCCCGGCCGTCGCCGCCCTGATCGCAGCCGTGGCGATGATCCTTCTCAAGGTCGTCTCGGTGCACGAGGCGTACGGGGGCATCTCCTGGCCGACCGTGGTGATGGTCGGAGCGATGTTCCCGCTCTCCACCGCGATCATGAAGTCCGGCGCCGCCGACTCCGTCGCCCGGCTCATCGTGGACATCGCCGGTAGCAGCCAGTACGCGCTGCTGGCCGGCCTCTTCCTCGTCACGGTCGTGCTCGGACAGTTCGTCAGCAACACCGCCACCGCGCTGATCGTCATCCCGATCGCGACCGTCGCCGCCCGTGACGTGGGGGTTTCCGTGCTCCCCGTCCTCATGGTGGTCGCCGTGGCCGCCGCCGCCGCGATGCTGACTCCGGTGGCCACGGCGGCCAACCTCATGGTGTACGAACCCGGGGGCTACCGCTTCGGCGACTACTGGCGCTTCGGCCTGCCCGTCGTCCTCTGGTTCCTGGTGGTGGCGCTGACGGTGGTGCCCCGGGTCTGGCCGCTGTGAGACGGACCCGGCCGGTGGTCGTCGGTCAGGCGGCGACGAGGAGGAGAGCGCCGGCCGCCAGCATCACCGTGGCGGTCGCGCCGTGGACACCGTAGGCGGCCGACTTCGGCCCGCCGGCGCGCAGCACGATCGACGCGTCGCCCACGGGTATGCAGGCGGCGGCCAGCATGAACCAGCCCAGCAACCGGGTCGGGCCGGCGGCCAGCAGGATGAAGAGGAAGAGCGCGCAGGCCAGGTCGCGCACGGCCTTGACGGTCAGCCAGGCCTGGAAGCTCGGGCTCTCGGCCGGGGTGCCGGGGATGCCGAACCCGACCGAGCCCCGCGGCGCCACGATCCCGAGAACACCGATGAGGACGATGCCCGCGCCGATCAGTCCGGCGAGCACGTAGGCGATGGTGGTGAGCATGGATGGTTCCCCCTCGGCGGCGGCCGCTGACCCGATGTCTAGCGGCGCTAGCTGTTGTGTCGACGATAGAGATATCTTCGGCAGAATGTCTAGCGTTGCTAGAATGTCTTCATGTCCGTCACCAGCGAGCGCCGTGAGCGCGAACGAGTCCAACGCCACCGGCTGATCGTCACAGCGGCCCGCGAACTTGCCGAGGCCGAAGGGTGGGAGGCGGTGACCACGCGCAGACTCGCCGAGCGCGTCGAGTACAGCCAGCCCGTGCTCTACAGCCACTTCAGCGGCAAGGAGGCCATCGTTCGCGCCGTCGCGCTCGACGGCTTCGACGAGCTCACCGCTCACCTGCACCGCGCCCGGACGGCCGATCCCGGGCCTCGGTCCTCCCTGCGTGCCCTCTGCCACGCCTATCTGGAGTTCGCCGCCGAACGGCCCGCTCTCTACCGGGCCATGTTCGTCATGCCGACCGACGTGAAATTCGCCCACGCCGAAACCCCGCCCCAACTGCGCTCCACCTTCGCCGAGTTCGTCAGCTGCTTCGGCCCCGGCAACGCGCTGCGCGAACTCTCCGCCGAAGTCGTCTGGAGCGCTCTGCACGGCATGGCCGTCCTGTCGGACAGCGGACGCATCCCCGTGGACATCCAGGAGGTGCGCCTGGATTTCCTCGTCGACCGGTTCGCCGACACTCCCGCTCCTGACACGGTCTAGAAGTCGCACCGGCCGGTTCCCTGCGTCGGTGCCCGAGCCGCTGGACGAGCTCAGCCGGCATGCCGTGAGCATGCGGGTGTGGCCCCTCCCCGACGGTGATCGCCGGCTCGCGCCGGCGGTCGGCCAGGCCGACAAGGAACTGCCGCTCATCCTGTTCGCCGCGATCGGCCGGGCTTCCGCACTCGACTTGAACGCGATCAGCCGGTCATGAGCAGAGCCGGACGATGCGCACGCGGCTGAGACGGCGCCGAGGCGTGCGTGGTTGCCGGGCCGCCGGACAGCCTTCAGTCCTGGTGGGCCTCGGCGGCCGAGACCTGGTGCAGGGTCCGCCCGGTCCGGGCGGAGCGCGCGTGGTACGGGTCGGGGGTGCCCGGCCGGTCCCGTACCGCCTGCTCGTCCTTGGCCTTGATCAGCAGCCACGCCTCCTGGCCGTGCCCGTCCGGCTCCTCGCCCGTACGGAACCTGATCAGCGCGAACTCGCCCCGGAGCTTCTCGCCGACGAGCCGGAACGTGGCGTGGCCGCGCTCCAGGGACTCCGTGAACGGCACCCGGGCCCCGTGCTCGTCGTGGCCGAGAGGTACGTAGGTGCCCTGGTCCCAGACGATGACGGTGCCGCTGCCGTACTCTCCCGGCGGGATCACCCCTTCGAACTCGCGGTACTCCAGTGCGTGGTCCTCGGTGGGGACCGCCAGCCGCCGGTCGCTGGGGTTGTCCGAGGGGCCCTGCGGCACCGCCCAGGACCGCAGTACGCCGTCGACCTCCAGCCGGAAGTCGAAGTGCATGCGCCGTGCCGCGTGGATCTGCACGACGAAGCGCGGCAGCGGGGTCGCGGATTCGTTCTGCATGCCGGGCTCCCTCCGTCGTCCCCGGGGCGGGCCGTTCCGCTCCTCCCTCCACTGTGCGGCCCCACCCGGACGGCCGCATGGCGGGCGGTACCCCCGTACCGGATCGGCCGGCCCGGGCGGCGCAATAACATGATCTCCATGGAACAGCGCACTCTCGGCAGGACCGGCCGTGACGTATCGGTCGTCGGACAGGGAACATGGCAGCTCGGAGCGGACTGGGGCGAGGTGGGCGAGCAGGAAGCCTTCGGCGTACTCGACGCGGCCGTCGAATCGGGCGTCACCTTCTTCGACACCGCGGACGTCTACGGCGACGGCCGCAGCGAACAGCTCATCGGCCGCTATCTCAAGGACCGGCCGGACGCCGGCGTCTTCGTCGCCACCAAGATGGGGCGCCGCGAGGCCCAGGTACCGGAGAACTACGTACTGGACAACTTCCGCGCCTGGAACGACCGTTCGCGCGCCAACCTGGGCGTCGACACCCTGGACCTGGTCCAGCTCCACTGCCCGCCCACCAGCGTCTACGCGACCGACGCCGTCTTCGACGCGCTCGACACCCTCGTCGCCGAGCAGCGGATCGCCGCCTACGGGGTCAGCGTCGAAACCTGCGAGGAGGCGCTCACCGCGATCGCCCGCCCCGGCGTGGCGAGCGTGCAGATCATCCTGAACCCGTTCCGGCTGAAGCCGCTGGAGAAGGTCCTCCCGGCCGCCCTCGCCGCCGGTGTGGGCATCATCGCCCGGGTCCCGCTCGCCTCCGGCCTGCTCTCCGGCCGGTACACGGCCGAGACCGTCTTCGCTCCCGAGGACCACCGGACGTACAACCGCCACGGCGAGGCGTTCGACCAGGGCGAGACCTTCTCCGGCATCGACTACGCGACCGGGATCGAGGCCGCCGCCGAGTTCTCCGGCTTCGCACCCGAGGGCGCCACTCCCGCCCAGACCGCGCTGCGCTGGATCATCCAGCAGCCCGGCGTCACCACCGTCATTCCGGGAGCACGGTCCGTGGACCAGGCCCGCGCCAACGCCGCTGCCGCAGCGCTCGCCCCCCTGCCGCAGCCGACCCTGGACGCGGTGCGCGACCTCTACGACCGCCGCATCCGCGCGAGCGTGCACGACCGCTGGTAGTCCACGGGCACCCGGTGGGGAGCGGGGCGACGCTCAGTCGTCGTCCCCGTCCCCGCCGCCCTGCCCGTCCTCGTTGCCCTGCCCGTCCCCGTAGCCGGAATCCTGCTGTCCGCCGCTCCGGGCGTCGGACGCGGTGGGGGCGGGGGAACCCTCGCCCTGCGGGGTGACGCCCTGCGAGGCGCCGGGCCCCGGGGGTACGGCGGAGCCGGAGTCGGGCGCGAAGATCACCGTGCCCAGATAGACGGCCACCACGAACGCGATCGAACCCGCCACCGCGCTGGCGACCCGGGGGCGCCGCCGGATGGCCTCGCTCGCGGCGAGCCTGCGGCCGCCGGATCTCGCCGTACCCCGGCCCGCGGCCCGGCTGCCGGAGCGGCTCCCCGCCCGCGGCGTCGCCCGGTTCACCGGCGGCGCGGCCCGTCGCCGTCCCCCGGACGCCCCGGTCCGGTGCCCCGGACCGCCCGAGTCCACGGAAGTGACCGCCGACGCCGCGGAGCGCGACCCGCCCGCCGCCCTCGGCGGCTCACCGCGTCCGCGCCATGCCGCCGTACGGAACCAGTCGGCCGCCTCCTGCGCGGTGGGCCGCTCCTCGGGCTTCTTGGCGAGCAGGCTCAGGAGATACGCGTCGAAGGCCGGCGAGATGTCGACGCCCTGGTCCCGCAGCGGTACGGGCGGAGTGTCGACGTGCTGGTACAGCGTGGCGGCGGCGGTGTCCGAGCGGAACGGCGGGCGGCCGAGCAGCAGGTGGTAGATGACGCAGCCCAGGGAGTACATGTCGGAGTCGGCACCCGCCGTCCGGCCGAGCGCCCGCTCCGGTGCCAGATACAGGCTCGTCCCCACGATCTGGCCGGCCGTCGTGAGAGCCGTCGACGGATCGTCGACGAACTGGGCTATCCCGAAGTCGCCGATCTTCACGGAGCCCTCGTCGTCCAGCATGAGGTTGCCCGGCTTGATGTCGCGGTGCACCACACCCTGCCGGTGGGCGGCGGCGAGCCCGGCCGCCGCGTCGCCCGCGATCCGCGCGACCTGCTCGGGGTGGACACTCTCCTGCGCCGACAGCAGATCGCCGAGACTGCGCCCCTCGACCAGCTCCATCACGAGATAGAGGCGGTCCTCCCAGGTACCGAAGTCGAAGACCGCCACCAGGTGCGGGTGACTCAGCCGGGCGGCCGTCTGCGCCTCCAGCCGGAAACGTGCGGTGGAAGAGGAGTCGGCCCGGTCCCCCAGCAGCAGCTTGACGGCGACGGCACGGCCGAGGACCTCGTCCGTCGCCCGCCACACCTCGCCCATGCCACCACGACCGATGGGGGACACCAACCGGTACCGATCAGCTACCAGCACCTGTACACCTATCTCGAATTGTGGCCCGTTGCGTCAGCCGGGGCGACGCACGGGTCGTGCTCACGAGGAGCGGGACGGGGCGGGGCTCGCGGCGATGATCAGGATATCTGTCCGGTGGACCCGATGTTACGGCCGGTCAGTTCCGGTACCTCTCCGGGCACCCGGCCGCGGCGCGATGCACGGGGGCGCGGCACCCCCGACAGCGCCTTGGGCGGCAAGTGAACGGCGTGCGGCGTACGTTCGCCGTGCGGGCGGCCCAACGCCCGGTGCGCCGCCGGGCGGTCCGGGGCCGCGCACCGGTGGGGCGGCGCTCAGCCGCGTACCGCGGCCGCCCGGCCCAGCGCCTCCACCAGCGGCAGCACCCGGTGCGGCACCCGCTCGCGCAGCGCCACCTCGGTCCGCGTCCGCACCACGCCGGGCAGCTGGATGAGCCGCTGGATCACGTCTTCCAGGTGGCCGTTGTCACGCGCCACGACCCGGGTCAGCAGGTCCCCGCCGCCGGTGGTCGAGAACGCCTCGATGATCTCCGGAACCTCCGCCAGAGCGTCCCCCACCTCGTCCAGGTGCCCCTGGGTGACTTCCAGGTGGACGAAGGCGAGCACGGGATGGCCCAGGGCCGCGGGGGAGAGGACGGGGCCGCTGCCGGTGATCACGCCGTCCCGCTCCAGCCGGTCCATCCGGGCCTGGAGCGTGCCCCGGGCCACGCCCAGGATGCGGGCGTGCTCCCGCGCGCTGGTACGCGGCTGCTCGATGAGGAGCCGCAGGATACGGGTGTCGAGAGCGTCCACCGCCATGGTGCGTCTGCCTTATCGGAGGGTGGGTACGGTGCCCCGAGCCTATCCCGGCCCGCCCGGCAGGTCTGAGCCGTACGGCCCGGGAAACCGTGAAGCGCTGAGCCGATGGCACAGCGCTTCACGGTCGGACGGTGTCCGTGGATCAGGCGAGGGTGGCGGTGTCGATGACGAAGCGGTAGCGGACGTCGGAGGCGAGGACGCGCGCGTAGGCCTCGTTGACCTGGTCGGCGGAGATCACCTCGATCTCGCTGCCGATCCGGTGCTCGGCGCAGAAGTCGAGCATCTCCTGGGTCAGGGCGATGCCGCCGATCATGGAACCCGTGAGGTTGCGCCGGCCGCTGCCGAGGAGGAACCCGCTCACCGTGAAGGGGCCCGGGGCCGCGCCGACGTTGGCCAGGGTGCCGTCGAGGGTCAGCAGGCCGAGGTAGGCGTCGATGTCGAGATCGGCGCTGACGGTGTTGACGATGAGGTCGAACCGGCCGGCCAGCACGGAGAAGGTCTCCGGGTCGGAGGTCGCGTAATAGTGGTCCGCGCCCAGCCGCAGCCCGTCCTCCTGCTTCTTCAGCGACTGCGACAGCACCGTGACCTCGGCACCCAGGGCGTGCGCGATCTTGACCGCCATGTGCCCGAGACCGCCGAGACCCACGACGGCGACCTTCTTGCCCGGTCCGGCGCCCCAGCGGCGCAGCGGGGCGTAGGTGGTGATGCCCGCGCACAGCAGCGGAGCGGCGGCGGCCGGGTCCAGGCCCCCGGGCACCGACAGTACGTAGTCGGCGTCCACGACGACGTGGGTGGAGTAGCCGCCCTGGGTCGTGGAACCGTCGCGGTCGGTTCCCGCGTAGGTGGGAACCATGCCCTCCCGGCAGTGCTGCTCCTCGCCGGCCAGGCAGTTCGGGCACTCGCCGCAGGAACCGACCATGCAGCCGACGCCCACGCGGTCACCGACCCGGTGGCGGGTGACCCCGGCGCCGGCCTCGACCACCGTGCCGACGATCTCGTGACCGGGAACGACGGGGTAGGGCTGGGGGCCCCAGTCGCCGTTGACGGTGTGGATGTCGGAGTGGCAGACACCGGCGTACTGGATGGCGATGAGTACGTCGTTGGTGCCGACGGCACGGCGCTCGATGGTGGTGGGCACCAGCGGCTCCCCCACGGAGGGGGCGGCGTAGGCGTTGACGAGCATGGGGGGATTCCTTGTCCTGCGGTGGCGGTCGAGTCGGGCGGGTGTCAGCCGGCCGCCGGGGTGGCGGTGTACTCCTCGTCGGTGACGGGGGTCAGCCAGTGCACGACGGCGTGGTCGGCGTCGCCCTCGTTGATCGCCACGTGGACCATCAGCCGGTCGGGTGCGGCGCCGTGCCAGTGTTCCTCGCCCGCCTCGAACAGTACGCGGTCGCCCGGCCGGATGATCTCGACGGGTCCGCCCCGGCGCTGGCACAGGCCGACGCCCTCGGTGACGAAGACGGTCTGGCCCAGCGGGTGGCGGTGCCAGTGCGTGCGGGCGCCGGGCATGAAGTGCACCAGGTTCGCGGTGACCCGGGACGGCGCGGGCGCCGCCGCCACGGCGTCGATGTAGACGTCACCGGTGAACCATTCGGCGGGCCCCTTGGCCGTGGTGATCGAGCTCCGGGTGATCTGCATGATCGTTCCCTCTTCCTTGTGGCCTGGACGTGCGTGTTCTGGGTTCGGTGGTCGTGTGGCGGGCCCGTCAGGGCTTGAGGAGCGCCTTGATCGCGCGGCGCTCGTCCATCGCCCGGTAGCCCTCGGCGACCTGGTCGAGCGGGAGGGTGAGGTCGAAGACCTTGCCCGGCTCGATGCGGCCGGTCAGGACGCGGTCGATGAGGTCGGGGAGGTAGCGGCGTACGGGGGCGGGGCCGCCGCGCAGGCCGACGTGGGAGAAGAAGAGTTCCTGGCCGTCGACGGCGACGTCGTGGGGGACCCCGACGAAGCCGACGCTGCCGCCGGGGCGGGCGGAGCCCAGGGCCTGCCGCATGGCCTCGGCGGTGCCGACGCACTCCAGCACGCTGTCGGCGCCGATGCCACCGGTGAGGTCCTTGATCCGGGCGATGCCCTCGTCTCCGCGCTCGGTGACGATGTCGGTGGCACCGAACTCCAGAGCCAGCTTCTGGCGGGAGGCGTGGCGGGACATGGCGATGATGCGCCCGGCCCCCATCTCCTTCGCGGCGATCACGGCGGAGAGGCCGACGGCGCCGTCACCGACGACGACGGCGGTGGACCCGGGCCGGAGCTGGGCCGCCTCGGCGGCCCACCAGCCGGTGCCCATGACGTCCGAGACGGCCAGCAGGCTCGGCCAGTACTTCTCGTCCGGGATCTCCTCGGTGGCGACCAGGGTGCCCTGGGCGTTGGGGATGCGGACGTAGTCGGCCTGGCAGGTGCTCATGAACTCCCGGTGCAGGCAGTTCGACTGGAAGCCGTTGCGGCAGTTGGCACAGGTGTTGTCGGAGGTCGCGAAGGAACCGACGACGAACTGGCCCGGCTCGACCGAGGTGACCTCGCTGCCGACCTCCTCGACGAAACCGACGTACTCGTGCCCCATCGGGTGCGGGTCGCCGACCGGCTCCAGGCCACGCCACGCCCACAGGTCCGAGCCGCACACGCAGGACACGGCGGTACGGATGATCGCATCGGTGGGGTGGAGGATCTTCGGGTCTGCCAGGGTCTCGAAGCGGACATCGCCGGGGGCGTGAATCACTGCGCCGCGCATGAGGGGGTTCCTTACGTGCTGGGGGACGGGCCTCTGGTGCCCGTACGAATGGCCCGGGTGCGCTCGGCGGTGTCTTCGCCGACGCCGCGAGCGACTGGACGGGCAGACCTCGGGCCGCCGCGCCGTCGCGCCGCGGCCGGGAAGTGCCACGTCTTTCAGGTAACCCGCTTTCCGCGCGGCGAGCGAGTTACCAGTGAGGGGTGTACCAGCAGTACACCCCACCGCGTCCCGCCCGACGGGCGACGGCCCGGACCGTGGGCGCCCGTGCCGAATTCGGCAGGGTCACGCCAAGATGCCCAGTTGGTGCGAAGGCTGTAACAGAGCCGGATTACGGGTGGAGCGACCGATTGGTCACCTTCACCATGGCCGGAAAGCTTGCGGACGGCCGGCCCTGGGGGCCGGTCTCGGGGGAGTAGGGGAACGGCATGAACTCGAAGACGGTCAGAGCCGGTTCGGTACACCGGAGCTCGCGCGGCATCCTCGTCGGGGCGGCCGTGGCCGCGGCTCTGCTGACGGCCACCGCCTGCCAGTCCTCCGGGGGTGACGACGAGGCCGCAGGACCTTCCGGCCCGGTGTCGGCCGGGGCGACCATGCCGAAGAGCAGCGCGCCCTCGGGCGACTCCGGCACCGGTAGCGCCGGTACCGGGAGCGGCACCCCGAGTGCCGAGCCGGCCGGAGACAGCGGCGAAACCGGCGGCGGCAACGGCACCGAGTACCAGGACTGCGAGGTCACCGGCCTCACCACCGCGGTCGAGCTCCAGGACTCGTCCGGGGAGACCCCTCGCCACTTCCTGCTGACCGTCACCAACGGCGGCAGGACGCCGTGCGTCCTCAACGAAGCTCCGCTGGTACGGCTCGGGGTCGGCGCCGACGCACCGACCGTCGCGACACTGGAAGAGCCGGACACCGAACCGCTCGTCGTCGCGGGGGACGGAAAGGCGTACGCAGGGCTGTACATCTTCGGCAACGACGAGGGCGGCGAGGCGGAGTACGACCAGGCCGACCGGTTCACGGCCACCCTGGTCGCGGGCGAGGGCACCGAACTGGGCGGCACGCTCGTCTTCGACCTGCCCGACGGCCTCGACTCCGTCTCCTACGACGACGCGGCACGGGTGAACGGCTGGGCCGGCACCGAGGGCCTGGCGATGCGCCCGATCAACCAGCTCTGACCGGCCCCACCCGCCGCCTCGGCCTGGGGCTCTTTCCCGGTGAGGAGTCTTCGGCCGGCCGCTCCCTCCCGGTACGGAGCCGCCGGGCGCCCGTCGGCCGCCGAGTGTCTTCGAAGAACCGCAGGTCACAGGGTGGGTGCCGACCGGGACGGGGGTACCGGCCGCGCATCTCGTCCCCGGGGAGCAGGCCGTATCGTCGTAGTGTGGACAACCGTGAAGAGGTCCGCGAGTTCCTGACCTCGCGGCGAGCGAAGATCACCCCGGAGCGCGCCGGCCTGCCCGGCGGGTCGCGGCGGCGGGTGCCGGGACTGCGCAGGAGTGAGGTGGCCGCGCTGGCCGACGTGAGCGTGGAGTACTACGCGAAGCTGGAGCGGGGCAACCTCGCGGGCGCCTCCCCGGCCGTGCTGGAGTCCGTCGCCCGGGCGCTGCACCTGGACGACGCCGAGCGCGCCCACCTGCTCCACCTCGCCCGGGCCGCCGACGGCTCCGACGCGCTGACGCGTCCCCGGCGGCGGACCGGCCGCCGGTGGAGTCCGCACCCGAGCCTGCAGTGGACCCTCGACGCGATCACGGCGGGGCCGGCGGTCGTGTGCAACGGCCGGGCGGACATCCTCGCCGCCAACCCGCTCGCCCGTGCCTTCTACGGTGAGCTCCTCGCCAACCCGGACAACCAGGGAAACCTGGCCCGCTTCAACTTCCTCGACCCGGCCTCGCGTTCCTTCTACCCGGACTGGGAACTCTTCGGCGACATGGCCGTGGCCATCCTGCGCCGCGAGGCCGGCCGCGACCCCCACGACAAGGACCTGCACGACCTCGTCGGTGAACTGTCCACCCGCAGCGAGGACTTCCGCACCCGCTGGGGCGCCCATGACGTGCGCCGTCACGGGACCGGTACCAAGAGGTTCCGCCACCCCGTGGTCGGCGAACTCACCCTCGCCTACGAGGTACTGGAGCTGGCCGCCGAGCCCGGACTCACCATGACCGTCTACACGGCCGAACCGGGCTCCCCCTCCGAGGAGGGCCTGCGCCTGCTCGCCTCCTGGGCCGCCACCCAGGAGTCCGCCGTACCGAGGACTCCGTCCTCCGGCTGACGCCGCACCTGCTTCGACGGCCCTGGCGGACATGCACGCCCGGCGGTGATCCGTTGGCTCTGCCCTGGTCCAGCACCACGGCAAGAATCTGGGCCAATGGACCACCCTTTTCGCTGTCGATTGAACCGTCGGCCGGGTCGATGGTGAGATGTGCGGAGCGATGGCGCTGCGGAACCCCCTGAGGGGCTCCGCAGCGCCTTTCTCATGCGCTCATACGGATGGACGACGGACGGAAGGGCGGGCGACTTGCTGAGGAGGGCGTTCATGGCGCCGGATCCCGGGCGGATGCGGCTGCGGTTCGCGGGGAGGGCCGTGCTCGGTATCGGACTGGCCGTCGCACTGTGCGGGATCACCGGACATTCACTGGTGGCCACGGTCGCGGGCGGCCTGTCCGCACTGCTCGCCCTGTTCACGGTGGGCGATCCCACGGTGCGCGGACAGGCCGTGACGACCGCGCTGCTGCCCGTCGTCGGGCTGCCGGTGCTGGTGCTCGCGAGCGCCCTGCACACCGTGCCCGTCGCCCGGGACCTGGTGTTCCTTGCCGCCGTGGGGGGCGGGGTGTACGCGCGGAGGTGGGGTCCGCGCGGGCACTCGCTCGGGGTGTTCGCCTTCATGACCTGCTTCATGGCGCAGTTCCTGCACGCCGTGCCGGCCCGGATTCCGGAACTGTACGGAGCCGTCCTGCTCTCGGTGGCCGCCGCGGCGGCCGTCCGGTTCGGGGCGTGGTGCTACGAGCGACGGCTGCCGGCACCGGCAGCGGTGCCCGCCCCGACCGGCGGAGCCGGACTCGCGCGGATCACCACCCGACAGGCCGTGCAGGCGGCCGCCGGCGCGGGATTCGCCCTCGCGGTCGGACAGGTGCTGTCGGACCAGCGGTGGTACTGGGCCGTGGGCGCCACCTGGTGGGTGTTCGTGGCCACCACCTCGCGCGGGGAGACCGTGGTGCGGAGCTTCAGGCGCGTCCTGGGGACGGTCCTCGGCATCGGGATCGGCTTCGCCGTCGCCGTACCGCTGCACGACCAGCCGGTCGCGGCGGCGGTGGTCGTCGCGCTGAGCGTCTTCGTGATCTTCTACACCGCGGCCGTCTCGTACACCTGGATGATGCTCGGCGTGACCGTCATGGCGAGCATGCTGTACGGGCTCCTCGGCGTGCTCGACCCGGCACTCCTCGCCCTGCGGGTGGGCGAGACCGCCGTCGGCGCGCTCGGCGCCGTCCTGGCGGTCCTGCTCGTCCTCCCGGTGACCACGCACTCCGTGACCGACGCGTGGGTCGAGCGGGCGCTGCGCTGCGTGCACGCCTGCACCGCGGAGACCGCAGCCCGCCTCGCCGGCGGCCCGGACGCCGACCCGGCGCCCCTGGTGGCCGAACTGGAGGCCATCCTCGGCCGGGTACGGCTCTCGCTGGCACCGCTCGTCCACCCGCTGAGCCCCATGAGGGCGCGGAAGGAGCGGGCACGCCAGGTGCTCGCCCTGCTCGACGGCTGCGCCCGCGAGGTGCGCGGGCTCGCCTCGGTCGCCGCCGACCCCGAGGCCTCGCACGACGCGCGGCTCGCCGCCGCCTGCCGACGGGTGGAGGCCGCCGTCGAGGCGCTCACCGAACCGCCGGTCCCGGAGCCGCGCCACCGGCACGCCGCCCCCGTCGCGCCGGCGGTACGGGAGACCGAACCGGTCTTCGCCCACCTCCACGCGCTGGAGCAGGCCCTGCTCGAACTCGCCGTCCCGCTGCGGCGGACCGGGCCGGTGCCGACCGGCGCCTGAGTACCGCGCCGCACCCCCTCCGGTCCGGGGCGCACCGCACGAGCGCCACGAGCGCCGCGGGCCGTCGCCCCGGACCGCCGCCCCGGCACCGGCACCGGCCCGTGCCCGGCCCTGCCGGGCGCCGAGTCCCTGCTACCGTCGGCCGGGCGGACCGCACGGCCCGCACCCAAGACACCAGGTACGGGCAAGAGGGGTAGCGCGATGAGCGGCAACAGCGCCGGGCGGGCGTTCATAGGATCTTTCACCACCGCGGGCGGGCAGGGCATCACCGTCGCGGAGGTGGACCGGGAGACCGGCGCGCTCACTGTGGTCGGCTCGACCGACACCGTCCCCGACCCGTCGTTCCTCGTGGCATCGGCCGACGGCACGATCCTCTACGCCGTCAGCGAGGCGTCCGAGGGCGCGGCCGCCGCTCTCGACATCACCGGAGAGACCCCCCGGCTCATCGGCGGCTGCCTGCGCTCGGTGAACGGCGACGGACCGACCCACCTCACCCTCGCGGCGAACCACCTGGTCACCGCGAACTACGGCTCCGGCAGCATCACCGTGCTGCCGCTCCGGGAGGACGGATCGCTGCGCGCCGCCGTCTTCGTCGAGCAGCACGAGGGCAGCGGCCCCGACGCCGAACGGCAGTCGGAACCGCACGCCCACCAGGTGCTGCCCGACCCGTCCGGCGACTGGCTGCTCAGTGTGGACCTCGGCACCGACTCGGTGTACGTCGGTGCCGTCGACCGGGTCACCGGCGAACTGCGCCCCCACGGGGAGACCGCGCTGCGCCCCGGTACCGGACCCCGCCACCTCGCCTTCCACCCGGCGGGCGGCCACGCCTACGTACTGAACGAGCTGGAGCCGACCCTCACCGTCTGCCGCTGGGACGCGGCCTCGGGCGTCCTGGAGCCGCTCCACGAGGTTCCGGTGCTGCCCGAGGAGGCGGTCGGGGCCCCGGACCGCACGTACCCGTCCGAGGTCGTCGTCTCGCTCGACGGACGGTTCGTCTGGACCGCCAACCGGGGGCACGACAGCATCTCCGTGCTCACCCTGGACGAGACGGGCGAGAAGGCCCAGCTGGCCGCGTCCGTCCCCTGCGGCGGCAACTGGCCGCGCGACCTCGCGCTCGACCCCACCGGGCAGTGGCTGTACGCGGCCAACGAGCGCTCCGGAGACGTCAGCTGGTTCGCCGTCGACCAGGAGACCGGAGTGCCGAGCCACGCGGGCTCGATCGACGCACCGGCCGCCTCCTGCGTCCTCTTCGTCTGAGCCGGCGTCCGAGTCCGGGCCCGCACCGGAGTCCGGGCCCGCATCCGGCAGCACCGCGCGGTGCGTACCCCCTTCGAGGCGGGTACGCACCGCGCGGTGCTGTCAGGGGCGCGCGATCAGTGCGCCGGGACGCCCTGGGGCATCGCCGGGGAGATGCCGAGCGCCGACGCGTACAGGGACAGCACGAGCTTGCCGATCGCCGGGTAGGCGCCGAGCGGCTCGGCCGTCGCGCAGCCCGCTTCCTTCGCCGCCGCGTCCAGCAGGCCCGTGTCGACCTCGGGACCCACCAGGTAGGGCGCCAGCGCGAGCTGGACGGAACCCGCGTTCTTCAGCTGGTCCGCGATCGAGGACACCGAGCCCTCCACGTCCAGCGCCGCCGCCATCACGGGCACGGCCAGCCGGGCGGCCAGCAGCATGCCGGTGATCCCGGCGGCCTTCACGGCCTCGTCGCCGCCCACCGTGGCCAGCACGATGCCGTCCGCGGCGGTGGCGACGGTGAACAGCCGGGCGCGGTCGGCACGCGCCAGACCGGCCTCCGACAGCCGCACGTGCAGCGCCTCGGCCAGCAGCGGGTGCGGACCCAGCACGTCGGTCAGCTCGACCTGCGTGCCGCTCTCCATGACCGCCTGCCGTATCCGGCGGATCAGGGCGCTGTCGGGTCCCGCGAGCAGCGGAACCACCACGGCGGACGGGCCCTCGGGCGCCGGGACCTCGCGGCCCGCGGCGGTGGCCTGCTCGTACGCCGCGACGCGCTCGGTCGCCTGCTGGGCGAGGACGGAGGCGAGCGCGGGGAACTCCTCGTCGTCGCCTTCGAGGTAGCCGATGACCGCGTTGAGGCCGGGCAGCTCGGAACGGGCGATGCTGATGACTTCCTCGGCCACGCTTCGGGAGGCCGGGGAAGGGGTGCCGGGAACGGCGAGAACGAGCGCGGCAGCGCCCTCGGGTGCGACCACGGGCTCCGGGCGGCGGTGCCGTCCGGACTGGCGAGGTCGCGGCATTCGTACAGGCAGGCCGGAAGCGGGCCCAGTGGGGGTGCTCATGGCGCCGCATGCTACTGGTTTTGGTTGCCCCCTCGTTCAGGGAGGGTCCAGCAGGGCGTTATCTGTCCGTTTATGTCCGATGAGTGACGTACCGGTCAACTGCCCCGCTCTGTCTGGCCTCCATGACTGTTCCTCAACTGTCCCCCATGTCGTCGCCGACGACGTGCAGCAGGGTCGGGTGACGGGGCAGCCGAAGGTCCGACCTGGCCAGAGCCCGTGCGATCAGCAGCGAACCGGCGAGCGGGTCTCCGGCGGCGGGCACCAGGGACGCGTGCGGCAGCAGCTGCCCCAACTCCTCCCGCAGCGGCCCGAGCAGCGGATCACCCATCCGGAACAGGCCACCCGTAAGAGCTACTTCGGCGGCCTCCCCGCCGGAGCCCGTGGTACGGTCCCGGGTTCCGGACCCGGTGGCGCGTTCCCCGGTTCCGGACTCCGGGGCCGCTCCCCGGGTTCCGGAGTTCTCCGCCCGCGGACACACGGCAGCGGCCGACTCGGCGATGTGCGCGGCCGCGCGGCGCAGGATCGACGCGGCGACGGCGTCCTCCTCGGCGCACGCGGCGACCTCGGGGGCGAACGACGCGAGCAGCGCCGGCCGGTCGGCGCGGGGATAGAGCAGTCCGGGCAGCCCGGCCGCCGGACCGAACACGGCCCGCAGCCGCGTTAGCAGAGCGGGAGAGCCGCCGCGCCGGCCGTCGTGCGCGCGCAGCGCGGCGTCCAGGCCCTCCCGGCCGATCCACGCACCGCCCCCGCTGTCGCCCAGCAGATGCCCCCAGCCGTCCGCCCGCCGCCACGCGCCGAGGTCGGTGCCGAGCGCGATCATTCCGGTGCCGCCCGCGACAACGGCGCCCGGACGCTGACCGAGCGCGCCCGCGTACGCGGTCACCCCGTCCGCCGCGAGAGCCAGCAGAGGGACACCGAGCGACGCGGCCAGCGCCTGCGGGAGCCGCGCGCGCAGGTCGTCGCCCAGGGTCGCCATCCCGGCGGCTCCCACCGCGAGCGCCGCGACGCGCACTCCTCCGCCGGGCGCCGGCGCATCGGTGACGTCACGCATCAACCGGTCGACCGCCGGAAGGAGTTGGCCCAGCAGATGCTCGGCGTCGATGCCGTCGGGGCCCGTACGCACGGGCTCCGGGCAGACCGTCGTGGCAGCGGGAACGGACGCGTCGGCGGTGCCGAGCGCGACCCGGAGCCCGGACCCGCCGGAGTCCACCCCGACCACGTACGCCCCGGCGCCCGGCGTCACGGCAGCTGCCAGTCCACCGGCTGCGCCCCCTGGCGCTCCAGGAACTCGTTGACCCGGCTGAAGGGGCGCGAGCCGAAGAAGCCGCGGTCCGCCGACATCGGGGAAGGGTGCGCGGACTCGATGGCGGGGTAGGCGCTCAACTGCGGTCGCAGCCTGCGGGCATCCGCGCCCCAGAGCACGGAGACCAGCGGAGTGCCGCGCGCGGCGAGCGCCCGGATCGCCTGCTCGGTGACCTCTTCCCAGCCCTTGCCGCGGTGGGCGCCCGGACGGCGCGGCGCCGTGGTCAGAGCCCTGTTGAGGAGAAGCACCCCCTGGCGGGTCCAGGGTGTCAGGTCGCCGTTGGACGGCCGGGGGAGTCCGAGGTCGCTGTGCATCTCGCGGAAGATGTTGTCGAGGCTTCCCGGCACCGGACGCACGTCAGGCGCCACCGCGAAACTCAACCCGATCGCGTGACCCGGCGTCGGATACGGGTCCTGACCCACGATCAGGACCCGTACGTCGGCGAAGGGTTGCTGGAACGCCCGCATGACGTTCGCGCCGGACGGGAGGTACGTGCGACCCGCGGCTATCTCCGTACGGAGGAAGTCGCCCATGGCCGCGATGCGCCCGGCCACCGGTTCGAGGGCCTCGGCCCAGCCGGGTTCGATGATTTCTTTCAACGGTCGTGCTGCCACGGGCGCACTCTACTGGGCGTACGACCGGAACGATCAACTGCCCGGTCCGTACGCGTGCTGCCCGGCGGTGTCGGCAGCCGGTACGCGCCGCGGCGTCACGTCGCCAGGGTCGTGGCCCGGACGCAGAGCACGTCCGGCAGATGTGCGGCGAGCTGCGTCCAGCTGTCGCCGTCGTCCGCGCTGGCGAACACCTCGCCGTTGCGGTTGCCGAAGTAGATGCCCGCAGGGTCGGCGCCGTCCGTGCAGAGCGCGTCGCGCAGCACCGTTCCGTAGTGGTCGCCCTCCGGCAGCCCCTGCGACAGCGGCTCCCAGCTCGCGCCCGCGTCGGTGGTGCGGAACACGCGGCAGCGGTGCTGCGCGGGCACCCGGTCGATGTCGGCGTTGATCGGGAAGATGTAGGCGGTCCCGCCCCGGCGGGGATGCGCCACCGCCGCGAAGCCGAAGTCGGACGGCAGGTCCGTCCCGATGTCCGTCCACCGGTCACCCCCGTCGTCGCTGCGGAACACGCCCCAGTGGTTCTGCAGATAGAGACGGTCGGGATCGGCCGCGTCACGGGTGACCTTGTGGACGCACTGGCCGAACTCCGGTTCCGGGTCGGGCAGATGGGATGCGGACACCCCCTTGTTCGCAGGTTCCCAGTTCTCGCCGCCGTCACTTGTCCGGAACACACCGGCCGTGGAGACGGCGACGGTGACGGCCCGGGGGTCGCGCCGGTCGGTGAGGATGGTGTGCAACCCCTCGCCCCCGCCGCCCGGCACCCAGCGCGAACGCGTCGGGTGCTCCCAGAGCGCCCGGACCAGCTCGAAGGACTCGCCCCGGTCCTCCGAGCGGAACAGTGCGGCGGGCTCGGTCCCCGCGTAGACCACGTCCGGTGCCTCGGGCCCGGCCGGCTGCAACTGCCAGACGCGCTCCAAGGACGCTCCGGTGAACTGCGGGAACTTCACCGCGGGCCGGGTGGGCTCCACCCAGGTCGCACCGAGGTCGTCCGAGTGGAAGACGGACGGCCCCCAGTGCGAGCTGTCCCCGCCCACCAGCAGCCGTGGCGCCGGGCCGCGGGTGTCGATCGCGATCGAATAGATGGCCTGCGCGTTGAAATGAGGGGCGCCGAACTCCCAAGTGCCATGGTGCCTGCGTCCGATGAAGAGACCTTTGCGCGTGCCCACCGTGAGCAGAACGTCGGTCATGACCGAACCTCCCGAAACATCGTGGTTACCGGATATCCGCCAGTTTGCACCCGCACGCGGACGGCCGGGCGGCGGCCGGGCCGGTGGGGGAGCGGGCCGATGGGGGAGCGGACCGGCGGGGGAGCGGGGCGCCAGGCTCCGCCGCGCGCCGGCCCGGACGTACCGATGGGGCGGATGCGGCGGATGTGCTGGAATGCCGGGGCGGGCCCGGTACACAGATCGCGCGGCCCCGGAGCGGGAGCGGAGCACCAGGATGAGCAGCGGGTTCGAGGACGCCGAGGGGCGTACGGCTGCCTGGGAGGTGGAGCCCGGCACCCCGGGAGATCCGCTCCGGGTCGGGCTGAGGATCGTGACTCCGGACCGGCGTCTGGACCTCGGGTGCACCCCGGTGGCGGCCCGGGAACTGGCGGCGGCACTCCTTGCCGCGGCAGACCTGGTGGAGCGCTCCAGTCCGGCCGGCCCCGTCACCGTACGGGCGGACGAGCTGCTCCGGGGCGACGTGCGGGACGGCCCTCGCGTGATGACCGTGGAGAGCGCCAGGGTCGACGGGGCGAGCGTCCATGTCACCTGGATGTCCGGCTCCGGCGGCCGGAGCTGGACGCAGGTCTACGACGCCGAGACGCCGATCACCCTGCGGCGACGGCTGCGGGCGGAAGGGTGAGGGCTGCGGGTAGAGGGCGGAGGGCTGCGGGCGGAAGGCTGACGGCCGAGGGCTGCGGGTCAAGGCGTGCTCCTGCGCGAACGGCTGCAGGCTTCCCTGCGCGAACGGCTGTATGAACGCCGTAAGGCCCCTTCCTTAGTTCGGCGATCGTCGTAGTACGGTGGATCTCGTACTAACGTCGTCGGTGCCCTCCGCCCGGCGGCGCGGTCGTTCCTGCGAAACGGAGTCCGGCGTGAGCGCCCTTTTCGAGCCCTACGTCCTGCGGTCGGTGACCGTGCCCAACCGCGTCTGGATGCCGCCGATGTGCCAGTACAGCGCGGCACCGACCGGCCCCGACGCCGGCGTGCCCAACGACTGGCACTTCGCGCACTACGCGTCCCGGGCGGTCGGCGGCACCGGGCTCATCCTGGTGGAGGCGACCGGGGTCAGCCCCGAGGGCCGCATCAGCCCCGCCGACCTCGGCATCTGGAACGACCGACAGGTGGAAGCGTTCCGGAAGATCACCTCCTTCCTGGCAGCCCAGGGGACCATCTCCGGAATCCAGCTCGGTCACGCAGGTCGCAAGGGGTCCACCGAGGCGCCCTGGCTCGGTGGCGGCGCGCTGTCCGAGGCGGACGGCGGCTGGCGGCCGCTCGGGCCCAGCCCGCTGGCGTTCGACGAAGGAAGCCCCGTCCCGGCCGAGTTGACGGTCGATCAGATCAAGGATGTGGTCCAGCAGTTCGCCGACGCCGCCCGGCGCGCGCTCGCCGCGGGCTTCCAGGTCGTCGAGATCCACGGCGCCCACGGCTACCTGATCGGGGAGTTCCTCTCCCCGCACAGCAACCACCGTACCGACGCCTACGGCGGCTCCTTCGAGAACCGCACCCGCTTCGCGCTCGAAGTCGTCGACGCCGTACGGGAGGTGTGGCCCGAGGAGCTGCCGCTCTTCTTCCGCATCTCCGCGACGGACTGGCTCACCGAGAACACGGACGACCCGCGCGAGGGCTGGACCGGCGACGACACGGTCCGCTTCGCACACGACCTCAAGGCGCACGGCGTCGACCTGCTCGACGTCTCCACCGGCGGCAACGCGCCCCGTGCGGAGATCCCCGTGGGCCCCGACTACCAGGTCCCCTTCGCCGAGCGCGTGCGGACCGAGACCGGCCTGCCGGTCGCCGCGGTCGGCCTCATCACCGAGCCGGTGCAGGCCGAGAAGATCGTCACCGACGGGCGGGCCGACGCCGTCCTCATCGGCCGGGAACTGCTGCGCGACCCCTACTTCGCCCGCAGCGCGGCGCGCGAACTGGGCGGCGAGGTCCGCGTCCCGAACCAGTACGGCCGCTCGGTCTGACTCCGGTCCGGCCCGTACGCGGATAACCCCGGTCCGCATCTTCTCGGAGGTGTGCGGACCGGGGGAGAGGCGGGCTCCTCGGTAGGCTGGCCGCGATGCCTACCACACAGGGCCCCACCTTCCGCGAACTCGCCGTCCAGGCGCTCTCCTCGACCGAGCGCGGGTACGACCTGCTCGCCCCGAAATTCGACCACTCGCCGTACCGCACCCCGGACCGCGTCCTCGACGCCGTGACCGGGGCGCTCCGGCCGCTCGGGCCGTTCGCCCGCGGGCTGGACGTCTGCTGCGGCACCGGCGCGGGCATCGGCGTGCTGCGCCAGGTGTGCCACGAACGGGTCACCGGCGTCGACTTCAGCGCGGGCATGCTCGCCGTCGGCCGGTCCTCGCTGCTGGATGCGGTGGCGGGCACCGGCGGAGGGCCAGAGGCCCCGGGCGGAGGGGCGGAGGATCCGGACGGAGGGGCGGAGGATCCGGTCGCCCCGCCCGGGCCCGTGGTCGACTGGGTACGGGCCGACGCCAGGGCTTTGCCCTTCGCGCCGGCCTTCGACCTCGCGTTGAGCCTCGGCGCTTTCGGCCACTTCCTGCCGCGCGAGCGCCCCGAGCTCTTCGCCCAGGTGCACGCCTCGCTCCGGCCCGGCGGACGGTTCGTCTTCCCGGTGGGCGCCCCGCCCGCCGTCGGCTCGCGCGCGTACTGGACGCTCCTCGGGTTCGACGCGGCGATGCGCGTGCGCAACGCCCTGTGGCGCCCGCGCTTCGTCATGTACTACCGCACGTTCCGGCTGCCCGACGTGCTCACGGACCTCGCGGCGACCGGATTCTCGGTGCGCCTGAGCCCCCTCGCGGACCTGGGGACGCGCCCGGACGGCAGCCCGCGGGCCCGGCTCGTGGTGGCCACCGCGCGATGACCCGTACCGCATGGCCGCCCACGCGGCTTTCGTACCATGGAGACCTTCGGACGAAGTGGAGCCCACCGTGACCCCCGCCAGCGACACCGTCCCCGCCGCGTCCCTCACCCGGGGACGCCTGGCGGCGGCCGGCGGTGCCCGCGTGCTCGCCCATCCCGCGCTGGACGAGATCCGGCTGGAGCACGTGCTGCACGCGCTGTCCGATCCGATACGGCTCCGCATCGTCCGGCAGATGGCCGTCGCCTCGACCGGGCTGGTCTGCTCGTACTTCGAACTCCCGGTCGCCAAGTCCACCTTGACGCACCACTTCCGCGTGCTGCGGGAGAGCGGGGTCATCCACCAGATCTACCGGGGTACCGCGAAGCTGAACGAACTGCGCGGCGAGGACCTGGAGAAGCTCTTCCCCGGCCTGCTCGACAGCGTCCTGCGGGCGGCCGACGAGGAAGCGGCACGGCTTCCCGGAGTCTGACCGACCGGTCGAGCGCACGGCCTGAAGGACGGGCGCGCGGACCGGTTCCGGTGGCGGGTCAGACCTGCAGCGCCCGCATCCGGTCGATCTCCGCGGCCTGCTGTGCGGCGACGTCGGTGGCCATCTCCTCCACCCGCACGTTGTTGCCGTCGGTGAGCGCCGCTGTGGCCATCGTGATGGCCCCCTGGTGGTGGGCGATCATCAGGGTGAGGAAGAGCTGGTCGAACGCCTTGCCCCGTGCGGCCTTCAGCCGCGCCAGCTGCGCCTCGGTCGCCATGCCGGGCATCACGGCGTGATCGTGTGCCGCACGCTCTTCGCCGTCGTTGTCTTTCAGCCAACCTCGCATGGCCTCGATCTCCGGCTTCTGCCCGGCCGAGATACGCTCCGCGAGCCGGCGCACCGAGGGCGAGGTGGCGTGCTGCGCGGCCAGATCCGTCATCACGAGAGCCTGTTGATGATGGTGGATCATCCTCTGCACGTACTGGAAGTCGGCGGAGTTCGGGGTGTCGGTGACCGCCTCCTTCCGCGCTTCGTCCGCCGTGAGGGTTCTGGCCTTCTCGCCGGGTTTCCCGGGGGCGACAACGCTCTGACCCGTGGTCTTCCGGGACGACGTGTCCTCGTCCGCGTCGCACGAGGAGAGGGCGAGTACGGACACGGCGGCGATCAAGGACACGGCAAGGACCGCCGCACGCGGGCGGAACGTCCGTCGGTCGAACAGCACGGTGGCCTCCGTTGCCAAAGGGAGTGTTGGTGACCAACAACTAGCATGCTTCCGCGCCACGTTGATCAGAAACTTTCATTACGTCTCTGTTGCCTGCTGTTGATGTGTACATGGAAGAAGCCATACTTCCGAGGACCGAGAACCGTTCGACCCCGAACGGCATCAAGGGAGGAAGAAGTGACCTTGTTGCACACCACCAGCGTGCGACGGAGACGGCTGGGCGTGGCAGCAGCCGCGGCCGGGCTCCTCGCGACACTGTTGACAGCCACCAGCGCCGTCGCGTCGCCCGAACCCGGGAACACCACCACGAGTGCGGCCGCTACGGTCTCGTCGGACACCCGCGCGCAGGCGGAGGCGGCCATCGCGAGCGGCGACATACCCGGCGTCGACGAGATCGTCCACAGCGACAACATCGAGCACCTCGTCAACGTGCCGAAGGACGCGCTGCAGGGCATCAACACGGACCTGGCCTTCCAGGGGAAGTACGCCTTCGCCGGCAACTTCGACGGCTTCCGCATCTTCGACATCAGCAACCCGAAGAAGCCGAAGACCGTCGCCCAGGTGCTCTGCCCCGGATCGCAGAACGACATCTCGGTCTCCGGTGACCTGCTCTTCCTCTCCACCGACTCCTCGCGCAGCGACAACTCCTGTGCCAGTACCACCCAGCCGGCCACCGAGAAGTCCTCCTGGGAGGGCATCAAGGTCTTCGACATCAGCGACAAGCGCCACCCGGAGTACGTCGCCTCCGTCGAGACGGCCTGCGGCTCGCACACCCACACCATCGTGCCGAAGCGCAACGACGTGTACGTGTACGTGTCCTCGTACTCGCCCAACGAGGCGTTCCCGGACTGCCAGCCGCCGCACGACGGGATCTCCGTCATCAAGGTGCCGCGCAAGGCGCCCGAGCAGGCCCGGATCGTGAACTTCCCGGTGCTCTTCCCGGACGGCGGCAACCCGGGGGCCCCGGCGAACCCCGGTGTCTCCAAGACCACCGGCTGCCACGACATCACCGTGCTGCCTTCCAAGGACCTCGCGGCGGGCGCCTGCATGGGTGACGGCCTGCTCTTCTCCATCAAGGACCCGGCCAACCCGAAGATCATCGACCGGGTGCAGGACAACGTGAACTTCGCGTTCTGGCACTCGGCCACCTTCAACCAGGACGCCGACAAGGTCGTCTTCACCGACGAGCTCGGCGGCGGCGGCGCGGCCACCTGCAACGAGGAGACCGGACCGAACCGGGGCGCCGACGGCATCTACGACATCGTCGGCAAGGGCGACCACCGCAAGCTGGTCTTCCGCAGCTACTTCAAGATCGGCCGCTACCAGGCCGACGTCGAGGTCTGCGTCGCCCACAACGGCTCGATCATCCCCGTCAAGGGCCGGGACCTGATGGTCCAGGCCTGGTACCAGGGCGGCATCTCCGTCTGGGACTTCACCGACTCCGGCAAGCCCAAGGAGATCGCCTACTTCGAGCGCGGCCCCGTCAACCTCGACGCCGTCACCACGGCCGGCCCCTGGTCGGCGTACTACTACAACGGCTACATCTACTCCAACGACATCGCGAAGGGCCTGGACGTCCTCGCCCTGCACGACCGCCGGACCGACCCCGCGAAGCGGGTCCGGCTCGACGAGCTGAACGTCCAGACGCAGCCCGACTACTTCGCCCGCTGACCCACCGACACATCGGCGGCGCGCAGCAGAAACAGCATCACGCGGTCCGCCGGGTCCGGACCCGGCGGACCGCCCCGCGTCGCCCGGCACGTGGCGGGGACGGAGTGAAACGGTGGCCGGTGAGCGGTGGCGGGGAGACGCCGGCACCGCTGATTCCGGCGGCGCAGGGGATCGCCGGAGTCGGATCAGCTTCCGGAGCCCGGGCGGTGCTCCATGCAGACGAGTTCACGCCGGTCCTCCCAGGACTCGACGGCGGTGAAGCCGTGGCGTACGTACAGCGCGATCGCGCCGGCCCGCCAGTTCCAGACGGAGAGACGCACGGTGCGGACACCGTTCCCTTCGGCCGCCGCGAGCGCCTCCCGGAGCAGACAGGACGCCACGCCACCGCCGCGGAAGGCGGGGCCGACCCACAGCCGCTTGATCTCCGCGCGCCCCTCGTCGTCGGGGGCGGTCAGGATCGCGCACCCCACGGCGGTCTCGTCGTCGACGGCCAGCAGGACGAGGTCACCGGCGAACGCGGTGTCCGGCGATCGGATCTCGGAGAGGTACCGCTCGGGAAGGTCCTCCGGACGCGTGACACCCAGGCCCTTCTCCTCCTCCGTGCGCAGATGGTAGGCGGTGAGGAGAGCGGTGAGGCCGTGCGCGGCGGAGACCTGGGCGCCGGGGAGGCGCAGGGTGCGGAAAGCGGGCCGGTCGTTCATCCCGGAATCATCGCAGCAGGCCCGACGCGGGTACGGCCGGGCCCGGCGCGGGTGCGACGTGGGTGCGCCCGGGCCCGGACGGTGGCTCAGGCCGCCGTCCGCCGAGCGCTCGTCCCCGTGGCGGCCGCCCACTCGACCAGCAGCCCCTGGTACGTCGCCTCGTCCGACGCGGACAGCACGAGGCCGTCCGAGCGCTGCAGCAGATCGCGGATCTCCTGGTTGATCACCGCGGCGGGACGGACGGAACGGGACGGAGTGGGAGGACGGGACATGTCCACCAGGCTACGGGGCAGAATCCGGCGATCCGGTCGCCGAGCGGGCGGGACATCTCACACCCGACGCACCTCACACCGCCTCGCCGCCCGCCTGGGCCACCAGCCCCAGGCGCCGCAGCCCGTCCGGCCGCTCGGTCACCGGCAGATGGTCCACGAAGCGCACCCCGCACCCCAGTGCGGCGGCGCCGCCGTCGGCGTGACGGTCGTCACCGACCATCACCACGGCCTCGGGACGCAGGGAGAGGCGCTCGCAGGCGGTACGGAAGAGCCGCACGTCCGGCTTCTGCACGCCGTGCTCGAAGGAGAGGACGTACGTGTCCACGAACTCGTCCAGCCCGTGGGCCCGGAAGACCGGGCGCAGGTCCCAGCCGATGTTGCTGACCACCCCGACCGCCGTGCCGTTCGCCCGCAGACCACGCAGTACCTCGGCGGCGTCCGGGTAGGGGAGCCAGGCGTCCGGCGACATGTGGCGCGCGTAGAGGGCGTCGTGCGTCCCCTCACCCGGCAGCTCGACCTCGCGCGCGAGCCCCGAGTACGCGGCGCGGTGCAGCTCGGCACTCTCGTCGCGCGCCGCGTACGCCTCGGCCAGCGCGGCCGGTACGCGCACGGGGCTCGGCCCGCCCGGCAGCGCTCCGGCCTCCGTCAGCTCGCGCACGTACCGGTCGAAGCTCTCCTCGTCGGTCTCCGTGCCCTGCTCGTCGAAGACCGCGCGGAGCCAGGAGGAGACCGACTCGATGCGGAAGAGGGTCCCGGAGAAGTCGAAGAGCACGCCCTTGATCGTCATGGGGCTGATCCTGTCGCCCTCAGGATCGGTGTGACAAATTCCCCGCCCGGTCCCGGCCGCCGCTCCACCGGTCCCGGCGGCTCCCCGACCGGTCCCGCCCGCCGCCCGCCCGGGCGCTGACCACCGCGTGACCCGCGACCGAGAACGCCACCACGCTCATCCCGAGCAGCACCCCGGCCACCACGTCCGAGAGCCAGTGCACCCCCAGGTAGACCCGGGTGAAGGAGACACCCACCACCGAGACCACCGCCAGGGCGACGCAGGCCAGGGCGACGCAGGCCACCGGGACCGCCGCGCCACGGACCGGGGGAGCCGGCCGCGCCCGCCAGAGCAGCCACAGCAGCAGGCCGCCCGCCACCGTCGCCGACATCGCGTGGCCCGAGGGGAACGCCGCGTACTGCGCGGAATCAACCGGATCCTGCCAGTGCGGGCGGTCCCGGCCCACGGCCGCCTTGACGCCCTGCTGGAGGAGGGCCGAGAACAGCATGGTCGCCGCGATCCACGCCGCGAGCAGCCGGGCCCCGCGCCACCACAGCGTCACCACGGCGACCGCGATCAGGGCGCGCGCGGTCCACGGATCCCACACCCAGTCCGTCAGCACCCGGGCGACCCGGACCTCCCCGGGCCCGGCCACGGCACGGCGGTGGAGGTTTTCGGCGACGGCGTGGTCCAGCGTCGTCAGCGGCGGCCATGCCGTGGCCACCATCACCAACAGGACGAGGGCGAGCGCGCCGCAGACCGCCCCGGTCCGCACGGCACGCGTGACCTTCGCCGGTCCGGAGGGCCGCGCTGGGGGAGAGGCGGGAGAGGACATGCGCAGATCCTCGTCGAACCCGCCCGTTTTCCGGTGGACGCGGCCCCGCACGGAACGGCGGGTTCCGGCCGGGGCCGCCCGGTGTCTCCAGGCCGTGTCCGTCGTATCCGCCACGCGCCCGGGATCAGCGGGCACCGGCCGCCCGAGGGGGTGGCAGGACACGGCCTACGGTCGCAGCGTGCCGATCGCCGGTACGAACGCCACCAGCAGCGGAACGACCGGCACCAGCGAGGCCGCGGCGGTGAGCCGGAGCCGGTGCCCGGCGGTGAGCCGCTCCCCCGGCTCCAGCAGCCTGTTGACACGCCGCGGCACCTGTCCGTCGTGGGCGCGGCACGGGTCGAACACGCCCCGGTCCTCGTTGAGTCCGACCAGCGCGAGGGCGGTCGTCAGCCGGCCGAAGCGCCGGGAGGCCATGTCGTCGGCGGCCAGTTCGACCAGCCGGTGCATCTCGTCGCGGAACGCGGCGAAGACCGGTACCTGCGGGAAGCCGTTGGCCAACGCCGCCGAGCAGTGCAGCAGCCAGTCGTGCCGGGCCCGGGCGTGCCCCTGCTCATGGGCGAGGACCGCGTCCAGCTGACGGCCCTTCAGGCGCCCCAGTGCCGCGGTGGTGATGACGAGCCGCGGGGCCGGTCCGGGCAGCCACCAGGCGTCCGGGCGTCGGCCCTCCAGGATGACCAGCCGCTCGTCGCCCGGCTCCTCGCCGTCCAACAGCGGTGACCGCACGAGGAGTTCGGTGCGGCGCAGACGCCGGCGGAGGCGCGCGCGGCGCACCTCGCGCAGCAGCATCGCGCCGCTCCACGCGCCTGCGGCGGCCAGCACCACGGCCACCACCGCCGACCAGGGGCCGTACCCGGCCAGCGCGTACGCCTCGACCACCGTGTGCGGGGCAGGCGCGAAGACATGGCCCCGGACCGCCTGCCACGCCGCCGCCGCGCTGAACGTCATCGACAGGGCGAAGGAGACCAGCACTCCCGCGACCACGCACTGCCAGACCCACAGCGCCACCACGGGCTCGCGCTCCGGCCACCGGGCCCTCGCCATCAGGCGGGGAGCCAGCACGGCGGTCAGTGCGCCGAGCGACAGCAGGGCGAGGGAGACCAACATGCGGTCAGCCTATGAGCGCGCGGGGGGCGCCGATACGGCTCCGGCGGTCAAGTGACGTACGCCACGGCGCACGGACGCATGGGAGCGCACGGCGCGGGACTCGGGCGCGGCGCCGGAGAGCCTCGCCCGGCCGTCGCGTCAGAGGCCCGCCAGCATCGCGAGCATGGCCAGGCCCATCGTCACCCGGCAGGCGAGCGCCAGTTCGGGCCGGGCACGCCAGCTCCCGGTCACCGCGGCCGTACCCGTACCGGCACCGGTGGCGACGGGTATCAGGTGCCCGGCGGCCCCCAGCACGTAGAGCGCGTAGTAGACGAGGAGCGCCCCGGTGAGCAGGGGCAGACCCGCTCCGGCGCCGGCGTGTCCGGCGTGCGGGCCGCCACCGGCTCCGGGCGCCGTGGCGGGGGCCATGGACACGGCCATGTAGACCATCGCCAGGGAGCCGACCAGATGGTGGAGATGGTGCCCGCCCCGGCGTGCCGACCAGGCCGACCGCAGCGCGGCCGCGCCGAACAGCACGGCGTACGCCGCCCACGCCCACTCCGGGGGCGTGAGCAGAGCGGCCGGAACGGCCATCGCGGCCATGCCGAACCCCATGAGCGCCTCGGCGTGAGCGACTCGCCGCTCCTCCCCGGTTCCGGCGCGCGCCCGCAGCAGGCAGTAGGCGCCCGTCGCCGTGCACAGCACCATGAGCAGCCAGCCGGACAGCGCCGGTCCGTGCACAGCGCACCTCCCCCTCCGGTGTGCCAAAGCTGTCCCGTACTCGATTCCCGGCGGGCCGCCGCGACAACCCGGCGCACAGTGGCGCGTGGGGTGCACAAGGGGGAGTGACCGGGTTCGTGGTGGGCTCCGGCGGTCGGGTTACCCTCGTGCGCGGCGCCGGAGCAGAGGTCCGGCGCCGAAGCAGAGCACCGCCCGGCGGGCGGGCCCGAGGGCCTGTCGTGCAGGGCGGAGAAACGGAGACCGTTCCATGGAGATCGCCCCGCCGCGCGTCACGCACCGGCTCACCTTCCGCGACGCGGCCGAGGACGACGTGCCGGCGCTCGTGGAGCTGGTCGAGTCCGCCTACCGGGGAGAGTCCAGCCGCACGGGCTGGACCACCGAGTCGCACATCCTCGAAGGCCGGCGGACCAACGACGAAGAGGTGCGCGGGATCATCGCGACCCCCGGTGGACGCCTGCTCGTGGCCGAGCGGGACGGTGCGATTGTCGCGTGCTGCCAGCTCGAACACCGGGGCGACGCGGCCTACTTCGGCATGTTCTCGGTCCGGCCGGGCCATCAGGGCGCCGGACTGGGCAAGACCGTCATCGCCGAGGCGGAGCGGGTGGCCCGCGAGGAGTGGGGTGCCACCGAGATGCAGATGACGGTGATCTCCGTGCGCGCCGAGCTGATCGCCTTCTACGAGCGCCGCGGGTACGGCCGTACGGGCCGGATGAGCCCCTTCCCGTACGGCGACGAGCGCTTCGGCGTCCCGCTCCGCGACGACCTGGAGTTCGAGCTGCTGGTCAAGGTGCTCCGCTGAAGCCCTGTCTGACCATTCTCGTCGGGCGGGCGGTGGGTCGGACACGGCCCGGGTGAGCGCTGATTCCGCTCCCGCACGAGTGGAGGGACCCGCTGTACGGCGGGTCCCTCCACGTTTCTCCGCCCACCCGGTGACGCTCAGGCTCCGATGATCTCCGGACGGTCGGTCGTCGCGCCGTCGAGCCCGAACGCCCGCACCAGAGCGAGCTGTTCGGGGGTGTTCACCACCCAGGCGATGACCCGCAGCCCGGCCGTGCGCGCCTGCTCCACGGTCTCCAGCGTCAGCCGCCGGATGTTGAGCGCGAGCGTGGCCGCCCCCGCCGCCCGCGCGCGGTCCACCACGTCCGGGCCCCAGCGGCTCGCGATCAGCACGGTCGGCACGCCCGGCAGCAGCCCTGCGATCTCCGCGACCGCCTCGTCGTGGAAGGACGACACCTCCACCCGGCCCGTCAGACCCCGCCGGGTGATCACCTCGGCCAGCGCCCGGGCCGCCGCGACGCCCTTGATCTCCGCCTGGACCGGCGAGCCCACCGCGTCGAGCACCTCCTCGAAGAGGGGCACCCGCTCGCCCTGCCCGGCGTCCAGCTCCCGCAGCTCGGCCAGCGTCTTGTCCGCGATCCGGCCCGTGCCGTCGGTCGTGCGGTCCACTTCCGCGTCGTGCATCACCACGAGCGCGCCGTCCTTGCTCAGATGCAGGTCCAGCTCGACGGCGTCCACCCCCGCCCGCTCCGCCCTGACGAAGGACCGCAGCGTGTTCTCCGGCTCGACGCCCATGAGCCCGCGATGACCGATGGTGACGAAGGACAAGGCACTCTCCTGATTCCTCACGTGGCCCGGCGCGTGTTCCTCGCTCCGCCCCGGCTGCCGGGGGCGTATCTACCCAGCCTTCGACACGGCACGACACGAGTGACGGAAGTAACGTGGTTCTGAGTAGTCGCAGGAAAATCGGCGGTGACCATGGGGGTCGGGCAGGATAATTTATTGGATCTCACTTGTCCTGGGGAACCGTGCCCGGATACGCTCGCCGAACGCGAGGCCCTGTGGAGGAAACGGTTATGACGGAAATTCTGGTACACGACGCCCCCGGCAGCGGCGTGGTCGCTGCCGAGCGGGTGGTCGACCACGCTGCGTGGCCCGTGCTCAGGAACGCCGTGGAGGAGATCAGGCCCTGGCAGTCCAAGGACGGCTCGATCGACTTCGAGTCCGACGGCGCCCCCACGGCCGCCGTCGCCGGCGCCGTCCTCGACCGGATCGTCGGCGCGGTGGAGGAGCTCTCCCCGCTGCTGCCGCACGACGCCGCCTATCACCGCGCCCTCGTCGGCGACCTGCGCCGCTGGGCCGAGGGCGGCTTCGGAGTGCCGGACTTCCTGGACTCCCTGCTCGCCTTCCAGCCGGCCAGGAACCGGGCGGACGGCCTCCAGCACCTCGTCGTCTTCGCGATGTACACGCAGAACGGCAACCCCGACCGCAATCTCGAAGCGGTCGTGCTCCGCATGGTCTGGCCCGAGTGGCTCGCCGACCTGGAGGCGACCCGCTACGACAACCCGCTGTTCTGCGGCATTACCTTCGAGGACTTCACCTCCGGGTACGACACCAACTCCGCGGTGCTCTTCCCGGAGACCATCGCCGTGCGCGAGGCCCCCGAGCGCTTCAGCTGGGGCGGCATCTTCTGCGACCGCGAGGCCGCACGCTTCCGCCGGGTCACCGAGGCCGCGGTCGACCTGCTCGGCCTGGAGCTGCCGGCGGACATCCAGGAGATGGTCGGCGACCAGCGGCGCTGCGAGCAGGCCTTCGTACTGTGGGACATGGTCCACGACCGCACCCACAGCCACGGCGACCTGCCGTTCGACCCCTTCATGATCAAGCAGCGCCAGCCGTTCTGGATGTACGGACTGGAGGAGCTGCGCTGCGACCTCACCGCCTTCAAGGAGGCCGTGAAGCTGGAGGCCGACGGCTTCCCGCAGGGCCGCGACGTCCAGTACGCCGTGCTGTTCGACCGCATGTTCCGCTTCCCCGTCACCGGCGAGCGGGTGCGCAACTACGACGGCCTCGGTGGCCAGCTGCTCTTCGCCTACCTCCACAAGCACGACGTGGTCCGCTGGACGGACAACACCCTGAAGATCGACTGGGACCGTGCCCCGCAGATCACCAACCAGCTCTGCGGCGAGATCGAGAAGCTCTACCGCGACGGCATCGACCGTCCCAAGCTCGTCCACTGGTTCGCCGCGTACGACCTGGTCGCGGAGTATCTCGCCCCGCACCCCGGCTCGCGCTGGGCCAAGGGTCCCGACGCGCTGGACCTGACACTTCCGCCGCGCAAACTCGTGGACGACGTGCTTCCGGACGAGTTTCCCCTGAGCATGTTCTATGAGGCGCTCTCCAAGAAGCTGAAGCACGTGATCGCGTCCACGGTGGGGATCACCGCGGCGAGCGCCGAGCAGGTGGCCGCGTGAGCGAGGGTCCCAAGGAGGCGGTGGCCATGAACGGTGTCCGTAACGGAACCGGCGCACTCGAAGGAGCCGTGATCGCGGTGGCCGGCGCGGCCGGTCCGGCGGGCCGGGCCACGCTGCTCCGCCTCGCCGAGGCCGGTGCGACCGTCGTCGGTGCCGACGCCCACCCGGAGCGTCTCGCCGAGGCGGTGGACGCCGCGCGGTACGCGCACGGCGGGGCCGCCGTCACCGGGGAGACCGTCGACCTGCTCGACCCGGACGCCGCCCGCGAGTGGGCGGACAAGACGGAGACGGAGTTCGGCCGGATCGACGGCCTGGTCCACCTCGTCGGCGGCTGGCGAGGCAGCGCGAACTTCGCCGACACCAATCTCTCCGACTGGGACGCGCTGGAGAAGCTGCTCATCCGCACCGTGCAGTCCACCTCCCTCGCCTTCCAGGCGGGCCTGCAGCGCAGTGACCGGGGCCGTTACGTCCTGATCAGCGCCTCCGGTGCCACCCGGCCCACTGCGGGAAACGCGGCGTACGCGGCGGCGAAGGCCGCCGCCGAGGCGTGGACCCTCGCCCTCGCCGACGCCTTCCGCAAGGCGGGGGGCGAGGAAGGGCCCAGGACCGCTGCTGCGATCCTGATCGTGAAGGCACTGGTGCACGACGCGATGCGCGCCGAGCGCCCGACTGCGAAATTCGCGGGATTCACCGACGTGACGGAACTGGCCGAGGCCATCGCCGGCGTCTGGGAGCGTCCCGCCCCCGATGTGAACGGAAAGCGCCTGTGGCTGACTCCGCAACCGTAACGACCGACGCGCGTCGTCATCACGACCCGGAGATACGCGGCTTCGCCAGTGACAACTACGCCGGTACCCACCCGGAGATCCTGGCCGCCCTCACCCTCGCCAACGACGGCCACCAGGTCGCCTACGGCGGGGACGCGTACACGGAACACCTCCAGGACGTCGTACGCGGCCACTTCGGTGAGGCCGCCGAGGCCTACCCGGTCTTCAACGGAACCGGGGCCAACGTGGTGTCCCTCCAGGCCCTGGCGGACCGCTGGGGCGCGGTGATCTGCGCCGAGTCCGCGCACATCAACATGGACGAGGGCGGGGCCCCGGAACGCGTGGGAGGGCTGAAGCTGCTCACCGTCCCGGCCCCGGACGGCAAGCTGACGCCCGCGCTCATCGACCGCCAGGCGTACGGCTTCGACGACGAGCACCGCGCGATGCCCCAGGTGGTCTCGATCACCCAGAGCACCGAGCTCGGCACCCTGTACACCCCCGAGGAAATCCGCGAGATCTGCGACCACGCCCACGGACTCGGCATGAAGGTCCACCTCGACGGCTCCAGGATCGCCAACGCGGCGGCCTCCCTGGACCTGCCGATGCGCGCCTTCACCACCGACGCGGGCGTCGACGTGGTCTCCCTCGGCGGCACCAAGAACGGCGCGGTCTTCGGCGAGGCCGTCGTGGTGCTCAACCCCGACGCGGTCCGCGCGATGAAGCACCTGCGCAAGACGTCGATGCAGCTCGCCTCCAAGATGCGCTTCGTCTCCGTGCAGCTGGAAGCCCTGTTCGCGGGCGACCTCTGGCTGCGCAACGCCCGGCACGCCAACGCGATGGCCCAGCGCCTCGCCGAGGGCGTCCGTGCCCTGGACGGCGTGGAGGTCCTCTACCCCGTGCAGTCCAACGGCGTCTTCGCCCGGCTGCCGCACGACGTCGCCGAGCGGCTCCAGAAGCGCTTCCGCTTCTACTTCTGGGACGAGGCGGCGGGGGACGTCCGCTGGATGTGCGCCTTCGACACGCGCGAGAGCGACGTGGACGCCTTCGTCCAGGCACTCGCCGAAGAGCTGAAGAGCTGAATCCGTGGCACCACGTGCATGAAAATGCGGCCGACCGGAAAAGTATTTGCTCCCGGTCGGCCGCGCTTCTATGGTCGGCGGGTATGGAAATGATCCAGGAAAACCCGGACCTCAACGCCTATCTCGCGGCGGACGAGGCGATCGACCACCACCATCCGTACGTGCGCGAGACCGCGCAGCGCCTCGGAGCCGAGACCAGCGACGCATACACATACGCCGAGGCCGCGTTCACCTTCGTCCGCGACACCATCCCGCACTCCGCGGACTCGGGGGACCTCCGGGTCGCCTGGCGCGCCTCCGACGTCCTGGCCACCCGGAACGGCATCTGCTACGCCAAATCCCACGCCCTGGCCGCTCTGCTGCGCGTCGCGGACATTCCCGCCGCGCTCTGCTACCAGAGGCTCGTGGACGAGGAGGGCGGCGTCCCCGGGGTGCACGGGCTCGTCGCCCTGCGGCTTCCGGGCCGGGGCCACTGGTCGCGGATCGACCCGCGCGGCAACAAGCCCGGCGTCGACGCGCGGTTCTCCCTCGACCGCGAGCGGCTGGCGTGGCCGGTGCACCCGGCCTTCGGGGGAGTGGACTACCCGGTCCTGCACGCGAGCCCCCACCCCGAGGTGCTGGAGGTGCTCCGCCGGGCGCGCGACCGCCACGAGCTGTGGGAGACGCTGCCGCGCGCACTCTGACGAGCGGACCCGTGCGGGCCCGCGCGAGTCCACCCGCGCGGGCCGGTCGCACGGATCAGCCGCGCTCGCGGACCTCCGCCGCCGTCGGAGCCGTACCGCCCAGATGGGCGGGCACCCACCAGGTGTCGCCCGCGTCCTTCGGCCGCACCGGATAGGCGCGCTGTGCCGCTTCCAGGAGCTCCTGGACCCGCTCGCGCAGCCGCCGGGTGATGGCCCCCGCGTACTGGTCCACGGGGGCCTCGACCGGGGCGCCGACCCTTATGGTCACCGGGATGTGGTTCCGCCGGAAGTTGCGCGGGTGCCCCTTGGTCCAGATCCGCTGGGTGCCCCACAGTGCCATCGGGATCAGCGGGACCCCCGCCTCCTGGGCCAGCCGGGCAGCACCCGACTTGAAGCTCTTCAGGGTGAAGGACGAGGAGATGGTCGCCTCGGGGAACACCCCGACGATCTCGCCGGACCGCAGCGAGGCCAGCGCGTGCGCGTAGGCGTCCTCACCCTGCTTCCGGTCGACCGGGATGTGCTTCATCCCGCGCATCAGCGGACCGGACACCTTGTGCCGGAACACCGACTCCTTGGCCATGAACCGGACGAGGCGCTTCTGCGGAAGGGCGGCGAGGCCGGAGAAGATGAAGTCGAGATAACTGATGTGGTTGCTGACCAGCACCGCGCCACCGGTTCTCGGGATGTTCTCCGAACCCTGAGTGTCGATCTTCAGGTCCAGCGCCTTGAACATGGTGCGAGCGGCGCCGATGACCGGTCGATAGACGAGTTCTGCCATCTGGAGAAGACTCCTTCTTCTGCGCCTGGGGGGTTCTCCCGGCGGAAGTTACGCGGCCGTAGGTTTTCGGCATTGTGGCGATGGTGCCCCATGTGCGACGCGGTGGCCAGTCCCGATGGGGCCGGGCGGCGAGATTCTCATCACGTGCCCCTGCCGGGAATGCGCCGCCGTCCCCCGGCGCTGACCTCCTGCGAGGAATCCGACGGAAGGACGACGGTGGACAGGACCACGGGAGCACAGAGGCTGGACGCGTCCCAACTCGGCGCGGAGCTCGGCGAACGGGCGACACTGGTGCAGTTCTCCACCGCCTTCTGTCAGCCCTGCCGCGCCACGCGCCGCACGCTCGCCGAGGTCGCGGGCATGGTCGAAGGTGTCGCCCACGTCGAGATCGACGCAGAGGCCCGTCTCGCGCTCGTCCGCCGGCTCGGCATCCGCAGCACGCCGACCGTCCTCGTCCTCGACGCCGACGGCGCGGTCGTCCGCCGCGCGGCCGGGCAGCCACGCACCGTCGACGTCGTCGCCGCACTCGGTCAGGCGATGTGACGGGCCGTGACCCCGCTCCCACATGGCGATACACACTTGACGGTAGCGGTCGCCCATCGTCAGTCTGACGTTATGCCACCGGAAATCCTTCTCTACGGCCGGGTCCACGTCGACCTGGCACGCAACGCGAGTGCGCGCTGTCCGGGTGCCTGAGCACCTACGGCCCCGTACACCCGACTCGCAGAAGGCCAATTCCATGACGGTTTCGCCCGAGCTCCGCACCGCCGTGCCCGCCTCCCCCCAGCTGCTGCGCTCCGTCTTCCGGCAGCACGCCGCCGGGGTCGCCGTGATCACCGCCTCCGGTGGGAAGCCCGTCGGATTCACCGCCACCTCACTCAACTCCGTCGCCGCCGAGCCGCCGCTCATCTCGTTCGGCGTGTCCACCACGTCCTCCAGCTGGCCCGTGGTCGCCGATGCCGCGCACATAGGCGTGCACATACTCGCCGAGGACCAGGCCGAACTGGCCGCCACCTTCGCCCGCTCCGGGGCGGACCGCTTCGGCCCGGACACCGACTGGCACCACGGGCCGGAGGGTGTGCCGGTGCTCGGCGGGGTGCTGGCGTGGCTGGTCTGCCGCGTGGTGGCCCGGGTTCCCGCGGGCGACCACTGCATCGTCATCGCCCAGGTCGAGGTCGGAGACCCCGAGGGCGGGGGCCGTCCGCTCGTCTACCACGAGGGCCGCTTCACCGCGCTGCGGGACTGACCCGAGGTGCTGTCGCGGGGCCGTTCCCGACGCCGGGACCCCCGGGGCGCGTCTTCGAAGTGTTTTCTGCCGGGCGACGTCCGGCCCGCACGCTCGCGGCGTCGCCGGATCGTCCTCGTACATCCAGTACGAGGACGATCCTCCGCCTTGCGGGCGTACGCACCGGACGTCGCCCGGCCCGGCCTCCGTCCGAACGAGGGCGTTCAGAAGACGCGCCCCATGGAGCCGGCCTGCTCCGGCCCCGCCGCAGCCGTCTCTTTCCGGCCTGGTCCCGCCCCGCCCGCGGCCGCCTTTCTCCGGGCCCGCCGCGTTGGCCACATCACAGTTCCAAGCGCTTGCTCACCGGGCACGTGAAAGGTGTACTGGCGAGTAATATTTCGCTCGGTGTGCCGGTCGCCCTGACCGGGAAACCGCCTCCTGGGGCGCCTATGCTGCGACCGACCGAGGCAGCCCAGAATTCACGATGCAGTAGGAGAGCCGGCGTGAGCTTGAGGATCGTTGTCTGTGTGAAGTACGTGCCCGACGCGACCGGTGACCGGGGGTTCGCCGATGACCTGACGGTGGACCGTGAGGACG